>NZ_JBSFGJ010000001.1:0-148233 GCF_053596515.1 Nonomuraea sp. NPDC001684 | reverse complement strand
CTCAAGAGGCACCACCCCGACCTGCGCGTGCAGCTCTACGAGCGCGAGCCGGAACGGGTGCTGCGCGAGGTGGCCAGGGGCGAGCTGGACCTGGGCGTGATGCAGGACTGGCTCAACCGGCCCATCGCCATGCCCGAGGGCCTGTCCAGGGCCACGCTGCTCGACGACGTGGCCGACGTCGCCATCCCCGCCGACCATCCGCTGGCCGGGCGCAGGGAGGTGGGGCTGGCCGAGCTGCACGGCGAGCGGTGGATCAGCTCGTCGCCCGGCACGGTCTGCCACGACTGGCTGGTCTTCACGCTGCGCAACGCCTCGCTGGAGCCGGAGATCGCCTGCATGGCCGACGAGTACCCCACCCAGCTCGCGCTGGTCGCCGCCGGGCTCGGCTGCGCGATCGTGCCGCGCCTGGGCCGCGACTGCGTGCCCGACGGCGTGCGGCTGGTCCCGATCATGCCGCGGCAGACGCGCCGCATCTACGCGGTGTGGCGCACCGACGCGGCCCGCCGTCCCGCGATCAGGGCCACGGTCGAGGCCCTGATCGGCGTCAGCCGCGAGCAGGAGAACGCCTGGGCGGTCAGCTGAGCACCCGGCTGCGCACCCTGCCGTGCACCCTGCCGGGCCGCGCTCAGCTGAGCGCGATCGCCACCACGCCGCCGAGGATCACGCCCGCCGCCAGCAGCCGCCGCCGCAGGTCGCCCTCGGCCAGCAGCCGCCCGCCGAGCAGCACCGCGATCAGCACGCTCACCTCGCGCGCCGGCGCCACCACGCTCACCGGCGCCATCGTGAACGCGATCAGGACCAGCAAATACGACAGGAAGATCAGGAACGCCGCCCCCACGATCCGCGACCGGTGCTCCCGCCACACGGACCCGACCAGCCGCCGCCTGGCCCCGGCGACGAACGGCGTGAGCGCCAGCGCCCGCCCGACCTCCCCGAGGTAGTTGAGCATGATCGGCGCCACCGCGAACGCGCTGACCACCTGCGAGTCCCACACCGTGTACCCGGCGATGAACAGCCCCACGACCAGCCCCGACACCAGCCCCCGCAGGTCGCCCCGCCCGGCCGCGCCGCCGCTCATCATGAACACCCCGACCCCGACGAGCACGATCCCGGCCACGCCGGCCGGCGCCGGGTGCTCGTCCAGGAACAACACGGCGACCAGGCTGGCCAGCATCGGCCCCGTCCCGCGGGCGACGGGGTAGACCAGCGACAGGTCGCCCGCGCCGTAGCCGCGCTGGAGCAGCACGAAGTACCCCAGGTGCAGGGCCGTGCTGCCGCAGATCACCGCCAGGTCGCCCCACGACAGCCGGGTCCCCGTGACCAGCAGGAACCCGGCGAACAGCGGGCTCCACACCACCGTGGCCACGACCCCGATCAGCCAGAGGAAGACGATGCCGTCGGCCTGGGCCGCCTTCTTGCTCAGCAGGTTCCAGGTGGCGTGCGCGACGGCGGCGACGAGAATGAGGACCAGCGCCCAAGGGCTCATCCGGGCGACTCCTTCCAGGGGTGACGGAGAGGAGCCTCCAGGCTTTTGTCCCGTCAGCTGTACGGCCCGGCGGGCCGCGGCGCCGCTCGGACCTGTCTTCCGGCCCTGGTTGTGTGACGGGGGAGGCGGACCGGACGCGGAACCCTAGGCGCAGTCGTCCCGACCATACCTCCGCGCGAAATGCCGGACCAGGCAGCCCCTGACTATGACCGGCATCGAAACGGATAGGCTGTGGCACACCATGGCTGAAACCACCGTCGTCCACCTTTTGCGCCACGGTGAGGTGCACAATCCCGGCGGCATCCTGTACGGCAGGCTGCCCGGCTACCACCTGTCCGACACCGGCAGGCTCATGGCCGAGACGGTCGCCAAGGCCGTCGGCGGCCGCGACATCGTCGCCGTCCACAGCTCGCCGCTCGAACGCGCGCTGGAGACCGCGGCCCCGCTCGCCGACAAGCTCGGCCTCGACGTGACCAAGGACGACCGCCTGCTCGAAGCGGCGAACATGCTGCAGGGCCGTCCGGTCGGCCAGGGGCTGGCCATCCTTCGCAACCCGCGCAACTACCGCTATTTCTGGAACCCGCTGCGCCCGTCGTGGGGCGAGGCGTACCCGGCGATCGTGGCGCGCATGAAGGCGGCCGTCGACGACGCCAGGGCGGCCGCGCGCGGGCACGAGGCCGTGCTGGTCAGCCACCAGCTCCCGATCTGGACGATCAGGATGGCCGCCGAGGGCCGCCGGCTCTGGCACGACCCGCGCCGCAGGCAGTGCGCGCTGGCCAGCCTCACCACCTTCACCTTCGAGGGCGACCGCCTGGTCAGCGTCGGCTACAGCGAGCCGGCCGGGTCGCTGAGTTCGGGGCCGTCGATACCAGGGGCCTGATGTCGGGGCCATGTCTGCCCGCCGGTAGAGTTGCAAGCTCTACCGGTTGTAGTACAAGGAGATCATCCTCCGTGCGCGCGACGTCCATCTCCCTCGTTCTCCTGGCGGCGCTGGCCGCGGGCTGCGCGGCAAACCAGAGCGGGCAGCCCCAGGTGGGCGACACCCGGTTCGTCGCGGGCGACGGCAAGATGCAGGTCTTCGACGCCGCCGACCGCAAGGCGGCCCCGCCGGTCGAGGGCCCCACGCTCGACGGCGGCACGGCCTCGCTGGCCGCCCACAAGGGCAAGGTCGTGGTGATCAACTTCTGGGCCTCGTGGTGCGGCCCGTGCCGGGCCGAGGCGCCGGTGCTCAAGGAGGTCGCCGCCAAGACCAAGGGCGACGTGCAGTTCATCGGCATCGACTTCAAGGACCGCCAGGCCGACGCCCTCGCCTTCGAGCGCACCGAGCAGACCGGCTACTCCCACATCTTCGACCAGCCCGGCAAGGTCGCGCTGTCCTTCCAGGGCACCGTGCCGCCCGCGGCGATCCCGTCCACGCTGGTCATCGACAAGCAGGGCCGCATCGCGGCCAGGGCGCTCGGGGCGGTCAAGTACACCGACCTGATGAACACGGTGACCAAGGTGCGCGATGAGTGACGTCGTCGCCTCGGGCTCGTTGCTGCTCGCGGTGCCGATCGCGCTGCTGGCCGGGGTGGTGTCGTTCCTGTCGCCGTGCGTGCTGCCGCTGGTGCCGGGCTATCTGTCGTACGTGACGGGCATGAGCGCCGACCCCAAGCGGGGGCGGCTGGTGCTCGGCACGGTGCTGTTCGTGGCCGGGTTCGCGCTGGTGTTCGTGCTCAGCGGCGCGCTGTTCGGCGGGCTCGGCTCGATCATGCTGGGCAACGCCCAGGTCATCACGCGGGTGCTCGGCGTCCTGACGATCCTGCTCGGGCTGGCCTTCCTCGGCGTGCTGCCCGGCCTGATGCGCGACGTGCGCATCCACAAGCTGCCGGCCGCGGGCCTGGCCGGCGCGCCGCTGCTCGGCGTGGTGTTCGGCCTCGGCTGGACGCCGTGCATCGGCCCCACGCTGGCCGTCGTGCTCACGCTCGGGCTCAACGAGGGCAGCGCCTCGCGCGGCGCGCTGCTGGCCGTGGCCTACGCGCTGGGCCTCGGGCTGCCGTTCGTGGCCGCCGCCCTGGCCTACAGCAAGGCCCTGCGCACGTTCCAGGCCGTGCGCAAGCACACCCGGCTGATCACCAGGATCGGCGGGGGCATGATGGTGGCCGTCGGGCTGCTGCTCGTCACCGGACTGTGGGGTGCGATGATCGCGGCCATGCAGGGGCTCATCGGCGCGTTCGAGCCGGTGATCTGATGAGCGTCGACGAGCTGGTGCGCGAGGAGCGCGAGCCGCGGCAGGCCAGGCTGGGGCCGGTCGGCTGGCTCCGGTGGGGCTGGCGCACCCTCACCTCGATGAAGACCGCGCTGATCCTGCTCTTCCTGCTGGCGCTCGGCTCGATCCCGGGCTCGCTGGTGCCCCAGCGCAGCGTCGAACCCGACAAGGTGGCCCAGCTCTACCAGCAGAACCCCACCCTGGCCGAGTGGTACGACCGCTTCCAGCTCTTCGAGGTGTTCACCTCGGTCTGGTTCGCCGCCGTCTACCTGCTGCTGTTCACCTCGCTCGTCGGCTGCATCATCCCGCGCACCGCCACCTACCTGCGCGAGCTGCGCCGCAAGCCGCCCGCCGCGCCCAAGAACCTGTCCCGGCTGCCCCACTCCGACTCCTTCGAGGGCGACCTCACGGTGGAGGAGGCCGCCGGGCGGCTGCGCAGGATGCGCTTCCGCGTCGTCACCGGCGACGGCTGGGTGGCCGCCGAGAAGGGTTACCTGCGCGAGACCGGCAACCTGTTCTTCCACGTCGCGCTGATCGGCATCCTGCTCGCCGTCGGCTTCGGCTCCCTGTACGGCTACCGCGGCAACGTCCTGGTCGTGGAGGGCGACGGCTTCGCCAACACCGTGGCCGCCTACGACAGGTTCATCCCCGGCAGCCGGGTCTCGGCCGAGTCGCTCCAGCCGTTCTCGTTCGAGCTGACCGACTTCAAGGCCACCTACCAGGTCGAGGGCGACAAGAAGGGCCAGGAGCTCGACTACTCCGCCTACCTGAAGGTGCACGACGAGCCCGGCGCGCCCGCCCGCGACTACGAGCTCAAGGTCAACGACCCGCTGGAGGTCGACGGGACGCAGACGTACCTGATCGGCCACGGCTACGCGCCCGTCTTCAAGGTCACCGACGGCAAGGGCCAGGTCGCCTACGAAGGGCCCGTGGCCTGCCTGATCGACCAGAAGGCCACGCTGACCTCGTCGTGCGTCGTCAAGGCGCCCGACGCGCAGCCGTCCCAGCTCGGGTTCCTGCTGCGTTTCCTGCCCACCAGCGTGCCGCTGACCGACGGCAACTACGCCTCGGCCTTCCCCGGCGAGCTCCAGCCGCAGGTGCAGCTCCTCGGCGGTTACGTGGGCGACCTCGGCATGCGGTCGGGCAAGCCGCAGTCGGTCTACAAGATCCTGCCGGACGAGCTCGACGGCAAGGTCGTGCCCGTCGTGCGGGGATCGTTCGCGACCAAGCCGCTGTCGGTGGGGGAGTCCGCCGAGCTGCCCGGCGGGGCGGGGAAGCTGGAGTTCACCGGCGTCAAGGAGTGGATCACGCTCCAGACCGCCTACGACCCCGGGCGCGTGCCCGCGCTGATCGCCGCGGCCGTCGCGGTGGTCGCCATCGCGCTGTCGTTGATGATCCGCCGCCGGCGCGTCTGGGTGCGGGTCAGGGAAGGGCGGGTCGACGTGGGCGGCCTGACCCGTACCGAGGGCTCCGCGGCGGGCTTCGCCGAGGAGTTCGCCGAGATCGTCAAGGCTCTATCAGCAGGAGAACAGCATGTCCGCTGAGCAATTGGCCGGGCTGAGCGACAACTTCGTCGTCGGCGCCGTCCTGCTCTACATCATCGCCATGGTGGGCTTCGCGATGGAGCTGGCCTTCGGAAGGGCCGTCCTGGGCAAGGCGGCCGTGAAGCGGGCCGCCCGGCAGCCCGTCACGGTCGGCGCACCCTCCGAAGGCGACGCCGGGCCCGAGGCCGAGGCGCCCGCCGCCGATCCGCTGCCTGTCCTGGCGGGCGGGGCCAGGGCCGGGCGGGTCGCGCTCGTGCTGGCCTGGATCGGGTGGGCCGCCAACCTCGGCGCCATCATCACCCGCGGCCTGGCGGTCGGCCGGTGGCCGTGGGGCAACATGTACGAGTTCGTGGTGGCCATCTGCTTCGCCGCCGTGACCGCGTTCCTGTTCACTCAGGTCCGCCAGAACGTGCGGTTCCTGGGCGCGTTCGTCATGATCGCCGCCACGCTCGGCCTCGGGTTCGCGGTCAAGGTGCTCTACACGGCGGCCGGGCCCGTGGTGCCGGCGCTGAACTCGTACTGGATCGCGATCCACGTCACCGCGGCGATCCTGGCCAGCGGGCTGTTCACGCTGGCCGGCGTGTCGGGCGTGCTGTTCCTGGTGCGCGGCGAGGGGCTGTCGCGCCTGCCCAGCCGCGACGACCTGGAGCGGGTGGCCCACCGCGCGATCGTGCTGGCCTTCCCGCTGTGGACGTTCGCCGTCATCGCCGGCGCGCTCTGGGCCGACCGCGCCTGGGGCCGCTACTGGGGCTGGGACCCCAAGGAGGTCTGGTCGTTCATCACCTGGGTGGCGTACGCGGCCTACCTGCACGCCAGGGTGACGGCCGGCTGGCGGGGCAGGGCCGCCATGATCGTGCAGCTGCTGGCGTTCGGGTGCCTGATCTTCAACCTGGTCGGCGTCAACATCTTCATCTCCGGCCTGCACAGCTACGCCGACGTCAGCGGTTAGTCCTCGCCGCGCATCCGCCGGTCGAGATCTCGCAGGAAGTCGGGGTCGTCGTCCGGGCCCTTCGGCGCGCCCGGGCCCGGCGGCACCGGCCACGGGTCGCGCTCGGCCCTGGGCCGCCCGCGCAGCATCCAGATCACGCCGCCGAGCAGCGGGACCAGCACGACGATGAGGACCCACAGCGCCTTTGGTACGTTCCTGACCTCTTCCTCGGGTGCGGTGATGACGTCGAAGAGCGAGAAGAGCCAGAAGGCCAGCAACGCCAGGCCGATCAGAACACCTGCCATGCCCGAACTGTAAGCCATCCGCGACGTGATCGTGTCGGACGATGTCCCGTTTCGGATGACTCGGGAAGATCGGCGTCGTACCGTGGAACCCGGTTCGCCATGGACGCGGCGTGAAGGGGTGCGATGGCCTTTTCTCACGACAAGGGCCGACATCGGCGCGGCCGTTGGTGGCGCCGCGGGTCGTACCTGTTCTCGCGGCGTGACGAGGCTCCTCCGGACGCGGACCGTTCCTTCTGGTCCCGACGGAAGGAGAGCCGCCCGGAGGCCCCGAGAGAGCAGCTCAAGGACGCCGAGCGGCGCAGGGAGCAGCAGCCGGAGCGGTTCGCCCGTCCCGGCGGCACCCAGCGGCGCGAGGTCACCTGGGACGGCCTCTCGCTGCGCGAGCGCGCGCCACGCCTGCCCGCCGCCGTCGCCGAACGCCCCCGCTACACCTGGTACGACTTCGAGCTCGACGACACGCCGCCCAGGGCCCAGCCCAACAGGCCGGAGGCCCCCTCCATCGGCGACGGGCTGCGCCACTGCGGCAAGCTGGAGAAGATCCTCCACCGCCAGTGGGACGCCCGGCACGGCCCGCCCTCCAAGGACGCCGTACGCGCGGTGGAGAGCCTGGCCCGGCTGCCCGACCGGCTGAAGGAGCTGCTGGCCGCCGGTCTCGAAGGCATCTACGTCGGCCCCGGCGGCGTCCCCGACCTCGACGACATGGGCTACTTACGCGGCGCGCCGCTCCCGTCCGGCCGGGCCACCTGGGACATCTGCGCCGGCGCGTACGGCGACCGCAAGATCGTGGTGGGCGACCGCCCCTCACCCACGCCGGACGTGATGATGCACGAGGTCGGCCACGCCATCGACGACCTGGACTCGTTCCACGGTGAATGGGTGTCGGACTCGCCGGAGTTCGTCCGGCTCTACGAGAACGCCTTCCCCAAGCTGGCCTCGACCTTCCACCGGCAGGGCAACGGCCTGGGCCGCAAGGAGTTCTTCGCCGACGCCTTCGCCGCCATCGCCGCCCGCCAGCGCCCGGCCCTGGTCGACATGCTCGGCGGCGACACACGGATGGCGCTCGACGTCATGCTCTTCTTCAACCGGCGCTACGGAATCTAGGTGATCAGCCATGTACGTCATCCGGCTCGCTGACGGGACCCTGCGCGTGCCGCAGAGCCTGACCAGCGAAGACGGGCGTCTGATCGGCAACGCGTACGTGGACGTGCAGCCCGGCGATCCCGACTACGACAAGTGGCTGCCCGAGTCGCTGACCGAGGAGGAGGCGGCCGAGCGCCGCAGTCGCTGGGAAGAGGAGAACGACGACCTCGAACGCGAGTTCCTGGCCTTCAAAGCCAGCCAGGAGGACGCCTGAGAAGGACCGGCGCCAGCCACGGTCGGCGGTTGGCGCCGCCCCGTGCCTGCCGTCGGGAAGTGTGGCCCGCAGGCACGCTCGACCACGGCCTCACGACGTGAGGCGGATTGAGGTCCCGCCAGCGGTGATCCTGGCGGATCTCAGGATCACCGACTAGACGGAACGTCAGACGCGCGGGGACTCACCTGCTGGCCTGTCGGCCGTGAGAACGTCCTCGCCTCGAAGAAGGGCGTGCACTTCCGACTCGCGGAAGCGCCGGTGCCCTCCGGGGGTGCGGATACTGCTGATGCGGCCTGCCGCAGCCCAGCGCGTAACCGTCTTTGGGTCTACCCGGAAGAGGGCGGCAACCTCTCCTGGGGTCAGCAGACGCTCGCTGCTACTCTCCACCAATCTCTCCCCCTCGCATCCCGCTTCCTGCCAGCGGGCGGACAGGTAACCAGTGTGTCGAGCGAAGCCTGATTTATCCGTGGTTTTCGACAAAGATCACGGGTTGTTATCAGCTGACTGCCCGATTGTTATATGATAGAGCCTCTTTGGGGCTCTCGTGGGTGTTTCTTTACGAAACACCCTTACTGGGCACAGTAGCAGCGCTCGCGTCCGATGCGAAGAGCGACCGCTACGCAGGGACGAGTAACCTCGAACCCGTGCATCCCGTTCTCGTTTACACCGCGTCGCGGATCGGCCTGTTTGTCGTGACCCTGGGTGTTCTGTACCTCGTCGGCCTGCAAAACCCGCTGTTCCTGCTCGCAGCCGCTTTCGTGATCAGCGGCATTGCCAGCTACGTGCTGCTGTCGAGGCAGCGTGACGCCGTCAGCGCACGGCTCAGCGGCCGGATCGACCGGCCGGAGCCGCAGGACGACTAGGGCAGGGGGAACATGCCAATCCGGGCATGGTACTCCCGTCCGAGTCGCGTTGTGTCACTACCGACTAGTAGGCCGGTCTTGTGCGCCAGAAATGCCTTCACGCCGATGCCCCGCTCCCGGCCGGGATTCCAGGCGAGCGCCTTTCCCGTACGCGGATGAATGGCGCCGATGCCCTCGCGGGGCACCGCTCCGGGGCCGGCCGAGTCGCGGCCCTGCGGATTGTCCAGCCAGCGCTGGTGGCCGCCGACATACACGGCTGAGCCGGTGACCGCCACCGCGTAGAGCGAGTCGCCGCCGGTGGCGTTGGTCCAGGTCGGCCTGACGTCCGGGCCTGCGGCGTACGTCTCGAAGCGGGCCGCCGTGTCGCACATGCGGCCCTTCGGGCCCCCGGTCGTGACCACCACGAAGGAGCGGCCGTCGGGTGCGAAGTCCAGGCCGCGCACGTAGGAGGGGAACGCCTCCGCGCAGCGCTGGGCGTAGACCTCGGTGCGCCAGTCGGCGACCCTGGCCACGGGCCCGCTGACGTCGATCAGCCCGAGCTGCGGCCGGGACCGCCCGCCCAGCGTGGTGAACGAGCCGTCGACCGCCAGCCGGCCGCCCGACAGGGCGAGGGCCTGGACCTTCACCCTGGGCGTGAGCGGCTCGCCCGGCGTGACGGCGAAGCCGGGGTCGGCCACGCCCGTCGCGGCGTCGAGCCCGGCCAGGGCGACGCGCGGCCGGACGAAGTCGCCGCCGACGTAGAGCCTGGAGCCGTTCCTGACCACGGCGGTGACCATGCCCCCGTCGATCCGGGGCATGAAGCCGTCGACGAGCTGCCCGTCGGCGACGTTGATCCGGGCGAGCGCGCGGGCACCGACGTTGTTGACGCCGGGGAAGGCGCCGCCCACGTAGACCGTGCCGTGGTCGCCGGCGGCCAGCCCGTAGACCGGCCCGGCGACGGACGGCGCGAAGCCGCGCAGGATGCGGCCGGTCGCCAGGTCGTAGGCGAACAGGTTGGCCCGGCGCAGCGTGTACGTGCGCCCGGCGTCGCTGACCTCGCTGAACGAGCCGCCGACGACGACGGTGCCACCGACCAGCGCGATGGCGTTGACGATGCCGTCGAGGACGTGGGGGGTGTTGTCGACCGGGTCGGCCGAGACCACGCGGGAGTGCGCGACGGGGGCCGAGGCGATGATCGCCGCAAGGGCGACACGGGCAAGCATTCACCAACAACTAGCAGACGTTCGGTAGCGGTGCCGCTACTTTGCGTCAATTGCCGCAAGGGCCGGGCTCGCCGGCGGCCCGGTGGTGGCTGGTCAAAGGCCGTAACGCCCGGCGAATACCGCACGGGCCGCCTGAGTACTCTTGTCCGCATGACGCGCGCTCAGTTGGACAAGCAGCCGGACGAGGTCGCCGCGATGTTCGATCGCACCGCCCGGCGCTACGACCTGGTCAACGACGTGGCCTCGCTGTGGCAGGTCAGGCTCTGGCGCAAGGCCGTGGCCGCCGCCGTCGACGCGGGGCCCGGCGAGGTCGTGCTCGACCTGGGGGCCGGCACCGGCACCTCCACCGACAGCTTCACCGGCCTCGGCGCCCGCGCGGTGGCCTCCGACTTCTCCCTCGGCATGTTGCGCACGGGCGTGCAGCGGCACGGCGGCAACGCGCTGAGCGGGCCCGGCATCCCGTTCGTGGCCGGCGACGCGATGCGGCTGCCGTTCGCCGACGACGTCTTCGACGCGGTGACGATCTCGGTGGCGCTGCGCAACGTGCACGACACCTCGCAGGCGCTGCGCGAGATGCTCCGCGTGACCAGGCCGGGCGGCCGGCTGGTGATCCTGGAGTTCTCGCACGTCACGTTCGGGCCGTTCGACCTGGTCTACCGCGAATACCTGATGAGGGCCCTGCCCAAGGTGGCCAAGGTGTTCGGCTCCAACGACGACTCCTACGACTACCTGGCCGAGTCCATCAGGGACTGGCCCGACCAGCGGGCGCTGGCCCGGACGATCGGCGACGCCGGCTGGGAGCGGGTCGCCTGGCGCAACCTGACGATGGGCATCGTCGCCGTCCACCGGGCGTTCAAGCCCGCCTGAGCCGCGAGGCGGGCGGCCATGGCGGGAGTTCCTGGAATCGTTTTCCGGCTTTCCGCCCGTCTCGGCTTTGATGTGTCGGAGGGAAGCCGCGTGCAATTCCCGCTGGGATGACTTCAGGGCCTCTTTCCGGGACGAAACCAGGGGCGAGGATTGCCATCGCACTTTGTGGGCATATCTCTCGATTTCTCGGAAGGAGCCCCGCCGGCTGCTGATGGAGGAGCCGCCGCTGCGCTGCTCGACCGCGCTCGACGAGGCCGTGCCGCGCCGGCGCTTCGGGACACCGCCATGGACGAGGAGGAATCGCGGGAATTCATCGCGTCGTCGGCAGATCAATCGTAACGACATGGTTATCGCGGCGCGTCTTGCAGGTCCGGCCGATCTTCTGTTGGCTACCGTCATTGGTCCAGACCAATGAGACTCGGGAGGTAGTCCGTCCGATGAGCGGCCCCACTGTCTCGCCGGGCGGACGGCGCAGGAGCAGTCTCAGCGCGGCCGCCGGCGAGTGCGTCGAGTTCGCCCGGAGCACGACCGGCGACGGGCTGTCGCGTGACTCGAAAGACCTCTCGGGCGGAGTGCGCAACGCCGAGTTCGAAGTCTGACGTTCCCGTGCCCGGCCCTTCGTTGACGACGGAGGGCCTTCTTGTGTCCAGGATCCGTACCCCGACTGCCACTATGTACAGGAAAAGCAGTAGACTGCGGGCCGACAAGTTTGTGAAGGGGTTCACAAAGGAACGAAGGCGCAAGACCCCGAGGCCTTCGAGCGTGTAGGACAGGACAGTCCAGTGACCGTGCCACCAGCCATACAGGCTGACGCCGACGTCATCGTCGTCGGCGCCGGTCCCGCCGGTTCCGCAACCGCCTTTTACCTCGCTCAGGCCGGTCTCGACGTGCTGCTCCTGGAGAAGACCAGGTTCCCCCGCGAGAAGGTCTGCGGCGACGGCCTGACGCCACGTGCCGTCAAGCAGTTGCTCAACATGGGCGTCGACATCGACGCGCCCGGCTGGATCAGGAACAAGGGCCTGCGCGTCGTCGGCGGCGGCCTCCGCTTCGAGCTCGACTGGCCGCAGTTGGAGCGCTTCCCCGACTTCGGCCTGGTCCGCACCCGCAAGGACTTCGACCAGATCGTCGCGGCCAACGCGGTCAAGAACGGCGTGCGCCTCATGGAGGGCGTCACCGTGACCGGGCCGGTGCTCGACGACCGCAGCGGGCACATCGTCGGCGTGCGCACCAAGGACGGCGCGACGTACCGCAGCCGGGTGGTCGTGGCGGCCGACGGCAACAGCACCCGCCTGGCGATCGGCATGGGCCTGCACAAGCGGGAGGACCGGCCCATGGGCGTGGCCGTCCGCACCTACTTCGAGAGCCCCCGCCACGACGACGACTACCTGGAGACCTGGCTGGAGCTGTGGGACGGCGACACCCTGCTGCCCGGCTACGGCTGGGTGTTCGGGGTCGGCGACGGCACCGCCAACGTCGGGCTCGGGCTGCTCAACACCAGCGCCCAGTTCGGCAACATCGACTACCGCGACCTGTTGAAGCGCTGGTGCAGGGCCATGCCGGCCGACTGGGGCTTCACCGAGGAGAACATGACGGCCCCCATCCGCGGCGCCGCTCTCCCGATGGCCTTCAACAGGCAGCCGCACTACACCCGGGGTCTTATCCTCGTGGGTGACTCCGGCGGGTCCATCAACCCGTTCAACGGCGAGGGCATCGCCTACGCCATGGAGACCGGCGAGATCGCCGCCGAGATCATCGCGAAGGCACTCAAGGACACCACTCCCGCACAGCGCGAGCGGATCCTGAGGACCTACCCCCAGGTGATGAAGGACGCCTACGGCGGCTACTTCACACTAGGGAGGTTGTTCGTCGAGGCGATTGGGAAGCCGGGTGTGATGAGCTTCGGGACCAGGCACGGCCTGCCACACCCGAGGCTGATGCGCTTCGCGCTCAAGCTCCTTGGTAATCTCACCGACCGGCGAGGCGATGCGTCCGACATGATCATCAACGCTCTCTCGAAGGTCGCCCCACCAGCATGATTCCCACGACAGACACATCAAGCTGCGCGCCCGCGCGCGCGGCGACTCCAGAGGAGGCGTAGCGATGGACCTTTACGTGCCCATCCTGGTGCTCGCCGTTCTCGCGGGGGGCTTCGCGATCTTCTCGGTCGCCATCGCTCCCTTCACCGGACCCAAGCGCTGGAACCGCGCCAAGCTTGACGCCTATGAATGCGGCATCGAGCCGACGCCCCAGCCGGTCGGTGGCGGACGGTTCCCGCTCAAATACATGATCACCGCGATGCTCTTCATCGTGTTCGACATCGAGATCATCTTCCTCTACCCGTGGGCGGTCTCCTTCGCGCCGCTGAAGAACGACGCGGGCACCACCATCGCGTCCGGCCTCGGGCTGTTCGCGCTGGTCGAGATGCTGCTGTTCATCGTCACCGTGCTCGTCGCGTACGCGTACGTGTGGCGCCGCAAGGGTCTGGACTGGGACTGAAAATGGGACTTGAAGAGAAACTCCCCAGCGGGTTCATCCTCAGCACGGTCGAAGCCGCCGCAGGATGGGCGCGGAAGAGCTCGGTGTGGCCGGCCACGTTCGGCCTCGCGTGTTGCGCCATCGAGCTGATGGCCACCGGTGGCCCCCACTACGACCTGGCGCGCTTCGGCATGGAGCGCGCTTCGGCGTCTCCTCGCCAGGCCGACCTCATGATCGTCGCCGGGCGCGTGTCGCAGAAGATGGCGCCCGTCCTGCGGCAGATCTACGACCAGATGGCCGAGCCCAAGTGGGTCATCGCCATGGGCGTGTGCGCCTCCAGCGGCGGCATGTTCAACAACTACGCCATCGTGCAGGGCGTCGACCACGTCGTGCCGGTCGACATCTACCTGCCCGGCTGCCCGCCGCGGCCCGAGATGCTGATCGACGCGATCGTGAAGCTGCACGACAAGATCCAGAACATGAAGTTCGGCGCTCACCGCGCCAAGCAGATCGAGGACCTCGAACTGCGGGCGCTGCGCACGCTGCCGCTGATCGACCAGGGGGCCGGAAAGTGACCTCGCCCGACCACCTTCCCGGGAGCCCGGAGAGCGGGGAGGCCCCCGAGGCCGCCTCGGTCCCGGCCGTCCCCGAGGCGCCCGTCGCCCGGCACGGCATGTTCGGCGCGCACGACTCCGGCGACACCTCCGGCTACGGCGGTCTCGTCGTTCGCCGGGCGCCGCAGATCTCCACGCCCCGCCCGTACGGCGGCTACTTCGACGAGCTGGTCGACGCCCTCGCCCTCGACGACGCCATCGAGCGCGTCGTGGTCGACCGCGGCGAGCTGACCCTGCACGTCCGCCGCGAGCGTCTGGTGGAGGTCGCCCAGAAGCTGCGCGACGACCCGGCCCTGCGTTTCGAGCTGTCGCTCGGCGTCTCCGGGGTGCACTACCCGCACCTGAAGGGCGAGGAGCTGCACGCCGTCTACCACCTGTGCTCGATCACCCACAACAGGCGCGTGCGCCTGGAGGTCAGCGCACCGGACACCGACCCGCACATTCCATCGACCGTGGGCGTTTACCCTGGTCATGACTGGCATGAGCGGGAGACGTACGACTTCTTCGGAATCGTCTTCGACGGCCATCCGTCGCTCACCCGGATCATGATGCCGGATGACTGGGACGGTCACCCGCAGCGCAAGGACTACCCGCTCGGCGGCATCCCGGTCGAGTACCGGGGCGCCACCATCCCCTCGCCGGACCAGAGGAGGTCTTACTCATGAGCACCGCTTATGACGAGGCGACAGAGGGCAAGGTCTACTCGGTCACCGGCGGAGACTGGGACGAGGTCGTCGGCGGCGCGCGCGACACCGAGGAAGAGCGCCTGGTCGTCAACATGGGCCCGCAGCACCCGTCCACGCACGGCGTGCTCCGCCTGGTCCTGACGCTCGACGGTGAGACGGTCACCGAGGCGCGCAGCGTCATCGGCTACCTGCACACCGGCATCGAGAAGAACATGGAGTACCGGACGTGGACCCAGGGGACCACGTTCGTGACCCGCATGGACTACCTCTCGCCGATCTTCAACGAGACCGCGTACTGCATGGGCGTGGAGAAGCTGCTCGGCATCACCGACCGCGTGCCCGAGCGGGCGCAGGCCATCCGCGTGATGATGATGGAGCTCAACCGCATCGCCTCGCACCTGGTCGCGATGGGCACGTTCGGCATGGAGCTGGGCGCGACCACGCCGTTCCTGTTCGGCTACCGCGACCGTGAAATGATCATGGACCTGTTCGAGTACATCACGGGTCTGCGCATGAACCACGCCTACGTCAGGCCGGGCGGCGTCAGCGTCGACCTGCCCGCGGGCGCGGTCGACAAGGTGGGCGAGTTCCTCAAGGAGATGCCCAAGCGGATCAAGGACATCCGCAAGCTCCTCGACGAGAACCCCGTCTACGTGCGCCGCACCAAGGACGTGGGCTACCTCGACCTGACCGGCTGCATGGCGCTGGGCATCACCGGCCCGATCCTGCGCGCCGCCGGGCTGCCCTGGGACCTGCGCAAGTCGCAGCCCTACTCCGGCTACGAGACGTACGAGTTCGAGGTCGCCACCGAGCGCGGCTGCGACGTCTACTCGCGCTACCTCGTGCGCATGCGGGAGATGGAGGAGTCGCTCAAGATCATCGAGCAGGCTCTCGACCGCATCGCCGGCCCGCTCAAGGGCGACCCGGTCATGATCGAGGACAAGAAGATCGGCTGGCCCGCGCAGCTCGCGCTCGGCCCCGACGGCTTCGGCAACTCGCCCGACCACATCGCGCACATCATGGGCAGCTCGATGGAGGCCCTGATCCACCACTTCAAGCTGGTGACCGAGGGCTTCCGGGTCCCGGCCGGCCAGGCGTACGCGAGCATCGAGTCGCCCAAGGGCGAGCTCGGGGCGCACGTCGTCAGCGACGGCGGCACCCGCCCGTACCGCGTGCACTTCCGCGAGCCTTCCTTCTGCAACCTGCAGGGCTTCCCCGCCATGGCGGAGGGCGGCCAGGTCGCCGACGTGATCGCCGCGGTGGCTTCTATCGACCCCGTCATGGGAGGTGTGGACCGGTGACTTACTCACCGGAAGTCCGCGAGCGTCTCGAACAGGACGCCAAGGAGATCATCGGCCGCTACCCCAAGACGCGGTCCGCCCTGCTGCCGCTGCTCCACCTCGTGCAGTCGGCCGACGGCTACGTCTCCGACGACGGCAAGGAGTTCTGCGCCGAGATGCTGGGCCTGAGCAAGGCCGAGGTCACCGGCGTGGCCACCTTCTACACGATGTACAAGCGCAAGCCGGCCGGCGACTACCACGTCGGCGTCTGCATCAACGCGCTGTGCGCCGTCATGGGCGGCGACGAGATCTGGGACGAGCTGTCCGAGCACGTCGGCGTCGGCCACGAGGAGACCACCGGCGACGGCAAGATCTCGCTGGAGCGCCTGGAGTGCAACGCGGCCTGCGACTTCGCCCCGGTCATGATGGTCAACTGGGAGTTCTTCGACAACCAGACCCCCGACTCGGCCAAGCAGCTCGTCGACGACCTGCGTGACGGCAAGGACGTGCGGCCGACCCGCGGACCGAAGAAGCTCTGCACCTTCAAGGAGGCCTCGCGCGTGCTCGCGGGCCTGCCCGACGACCTGGCGGGCGACGGCCCGTCGGCCGCCGGCCCCTCGCTGGAGGGCCTGAAGGTGGCCAAGGCCAACGGATGGAAGGCCCCCGAGGCATGAGCACCACACTGACCCCGGTCCTGACCGCCAACTGGGACCAGGCCGACTCCTTCACCCTCGACGGCTACGGCGGTGACTACAAGGCGGCCAAGAAGGCGCTGGGCATGGACCCCGACGCCGTCATCCAGGCGGTCAAGGACTCCGGCCTGCGCGGCCGCGGCGGCGCGGGCTTCCCCACCGGCATGAAGTGGGGATTCATCCCGCAGGGCGACGGCAAGCCCCACTACCTCGTCGTCAACGCCGACGAGTCGGAGCCGGGCACCTGCAAGGACATCCCGCTGATGATGGCCAACCCGCACTCGCTGGTCGAGGGCGTCATCATCACCGCGTTCGCGATCAGGGCCAACTACGCCTTCATCTACGTGCGCGGCGAGGTGCTGCACGTCATCCGACGGCTGCACGCGGCCGTGCGCGAGGCGTACGAGAAGGGCTTCCTGGGCGAGGACATCTTCGGCTCCGGGTACAACCTGGAGCTCGTCGTGCACAGCGGCGCCGGCGCGTACATCTGCGGCGAGGAGACGGCGCTGCTCGACTCGCTGGAGGGCTTCAGAGGTCAACCGCGACTCAAGCCCCCGTTCCCGGCCGTGGCGGGCCTGTACGCCTCGCCGACTGTCGTGAACAACGTCGAGTCGATCGCCAGTGTTCCCTCGATCATCAGCAACGGCGCCGACTGGTTCGCCTCGATGGGCACCGAGAAGTCCAAGGGCTTCGGCATCTTCTCCCTCAGCGGCCACGTCACCAGGCCCGGCCAGTACGAGGCCCCGCTCGGCATCACGCTGCGCGAGCTGCTCGACATGGCCGGCGGCATCCGCGAGGGGCACCAGATCAAGTTCTGGACCCCGGGCGGCTCGTCCACGCCGATCTTCACCGACGAGCACCTCGACGTGCCGCTCGACTTCGAGGCCGTCGGCGCCAAGGGCTCGATGCTCGGCACCCGCGCGCTGCAGATCTTCGACGAGACCACCTGCGTGGTCCGCACGGTGCTGCGCTGGACCGAGTTCTACGCCCACGAGTCCTGCGGCAAGTGCACGCCGTGCCGCGAGGGCACGTACTGGCTCAAGCAGGTGCTCAAGCGCCTGGAGAAGGGCCAGGGCACCGAGGAGGACCTGTCCACGATCACCGACATCGCGGACAACATCCTCGGCCGCTCGTTCTGCGCCCTCGGCGACGGCGCGACCAGCCCGATCCACTCCTCGGTGAAGTACTTCCGCGAGGAGTACCTCAAGCACTTCGAGATCGGCGGCTGCCCGTTCGACCCGAAGAAGTCCACTCTCTGGGGTGAGCAGTGACCGTCGTAGAAACAGAAACCACCCTGGTGACCCTCACCATCGACGGGTTCCAGGTCAGTGTCCCCAAGGGCACCCTGATCATCAGGGCCGCCGAGCTGCTGGGCATCCAGATCCCCCGGTTCTGCGACCACCCGCTGCTCGACCCGGCGGCCAACTGCCGCCAGTGCCTCGTCGACATCCCCGACGCGGGCAACGGCCGCGGCTTCCCCAAGCCGCAGCCGTCCTGCGCGATCGAGGTCGCCGAGGGCATGGTCGTGCAGACCCAGCTCACCTCGCCGGTCGCCGAGAAGGCGCAGCGCGGGGCCATGGAGCTGCTGCTGATGAACCACCCGCTCGACTGCCCGGTCTGCGACAAGGGCGGCGAGTGCCCCCTGCAGAACCAGGCCATGTCGAACGGCCAGGGCGAGTCGCGGTTCCAGGAGCAGAAGCGCACGTTCCCCAAGCCGCTGCCGCTGTCCACGCAGGTGCTGCTCGACCGTGAGCGCTGCGTCCAGTGCGCCCGCTGCATCCGCTTCTCCGACCAGATCGCCGGCGACCCGCTCATCGAGTTCTTCGAGCGCGGCGCCAAGGAGCAGGTCCGGGTCGCCGACGGCAAGCCGTTCAACTCCTACTTCTCCGGCAACACGGTGCAGATCTGCCCGGTCGGCGCGCTCACCGGCGCGGCCTACCGGTTCCGGGCGCGCCCGTTCGACCTGGTCTCCACGCCGAGCGCGTGCGAGCACTGCGCGTCGGGCTGCTCCCTGCGCACCGACCACCGGCGCGGCCGGGTGACCCGCCGCCTGGCGGGCAACGACCCGCAGGTGAACGAGGAGTGGAACTGCGACAAGGGCCGCTGGGCCTTCTCCTACGCCACCCAGCCCGACCGGCTCAAGACGCCTCTGGTGCGCAACGAGGAAGGCGTGCTCGTGCCCGCCTCGTGGCCGGAGGCGCTGGCGGTCGCCGCCGAGGGTCTGGCCGCCGCCCGCGGCCGGGCCGGCGTGCTGGTCGGCGGCCGGGTCACGGTCGAGGACGCCTACGCCTACAGCAAGTTCGCCCGGGTCGCGCTGGGCAGCAACGACATCGACTTCCGCGCCCGTCCGCACTCCGCCGAGGAGGCGCAGTTCCTGGCGCACGCGGTCGCCGGCAAGGGCATCGAGATCAGCTACACCGACCTTGAGAAGGCTCCGGCCGTGCTGCTCGTCGGGTTCGAGCCCGAGGAGGAGTCGCCGATCGTCTTCCTGCGCCTGCGCAAGGCGTGGCAGAAGAAGGGGCTGAAGGTCACCGCGATCGCGCCGTTCGCCTCCGCCGGGCTGGCCAAGATGGGCGGCACGCTCATCGCCACCGCCCCGGGCGCCGAGGCCGACGCGATCGGCGACCTGGTCGGCACGCTGGCCGAGGGCACGATCGTGCTGGCCGGCGAGCGGCTGGCCACCGTGCCGGGCGCGCTGTCGGCCCTGGTCCGCCTCGGCGCCGGCTCCGGCGTCCGGCTGGCCTGGGTGCCGCGCAGGGCCGGTGAGCGCGGCGCGCTCGAAGCCGGCGCGCTGCCCAACCTGCTGCCGATCGGCCGTCCCGTGGACGACGAGGCCGCCAGGACCGAGGTCGCCAGGGTCTGGAACGTGGGCTCGCTGCCCGCCGTGCCCGGCCGCGACACCGACGGCATCATCGCCGCCGCCCGCGCCGGCGAGATCGACGCGCTGGTCGTGGCCGGCGTTGACCCGCACGACCTGGCCGACCCGGCCGCCGCGCTGGAGGCGCTGGAGAACACGCCGTTCATCGTCAGCCTGGAGATCCGCGCCAGCGCCGTCACCGACCGCGCCGACGTGGTGCTGCCGGTCGCGGCGGTGCAGGAGAAGGGCGGCACGTTCGTCAACTGGGAGGGCAGGGGCCGCTCGTTCGAGGCGCCGCTGCGCGTGCCCGGCCTCCAGAGCGACCTGGCCGTCATCGGCAACCTCGCCGACCGCATGGACGTGCACCTCGGCCTGCCGGACGCCAAGGCCGTCCGGCGCGAGCTGGCCAGCCTCGGCGCCTGGCGCGGGGTCCGCGTCGCCGCGCCGAGCACCGCCACCCGCGCCCAGGCCGCCCCGGCGGCCGGCGAGGCGCTGCTGGCGACCTGGCACCTGCTGCTCGACGAGGGCAGGCTCCAGGACGGCGAGCCGTACCTGGCCGGCACCGCCCGCGCCACCGAGGCGCTGGTGTCGGCGGCCACTGCGGCCGAGATCGGCGTCATCGACGGCGACAAGCTCGTCGTCGGCGGCCCCGGCCCCAACGCGGTCACGCTGCCGGTCCGCGTCGCCGACCTGCCCGACCGGGTGGTCTGGGTGCCGGCGAACTCCGGCGGCTGCTCGGTCACGCGCGACCTGCGCGCGCTGGCCGGCGACATCGTCACGATCGGGAGCGCATCATGACCCACGTTCTCGCGGCCGATCCCACCCTTGCCGACTTCGGCAAGGACCCGCTGTGGATCACCATCATCAAGGCCGTGATGCTGTTCGCCTTCCTGATGCTGGGCATCCTGTTCGGCGTCTGGTACGAGCGCAAGCTGATCTCGCGGATGCAGCACCGCTACGGCCCCAACCGGGCCGGCAAGTTCGGTCTGCTCCAGTCGGTGGCCGACGGCATCAAGATGGGTCTGAAGGAGGACATCTTCCCGCGGACCGTGGACAAGGTGCTCTACCTGCTGGCCCCCGTGATCATGGTCGTGCCGGCGTTCCTGGCCTTCTCGATCGTGCCGTTCGCGCCGATGGTCAACCTGTTCGGCGTCCAGACGCCGCTGCAGCTCGTCGACCTGCCGGTGGCGGTGCTGTTCATGCTGGCCATGGGCGCCATCTCGGTCTACGGCGTGGTGCTGGCCGGCTGGTCGTCGCGCTCGCCGTACGCGCTGCTGGGCGGTCTGCGGTCGGCGGCGCAGGTGGTCTCGTACGAGATCGCGATGGGCCTGTCGTTCGTGGCGATCTTCCTGTTCGCCGGGACGCTGTCCACCTCCGAGATCGTCAAGGCGCAGGGCGAGCAGGGCTGGTTCGTCTTCCTGCTGATCCCGTCGTTCGTGATCTACGTGATCTGCATGTTCGGCGAGGCCGCCCGAATCCCGTTCGACCTCCCCGAGGGCGAGGGTGAGCTGGTCGGCGGCTTCCAGACCGAGTACTCCTCGTCCCTGAAGTTCGCGCTCATCATGATGGGCGAGTACCTGCACACCTTCACCGCCTCGGGCATCGCGGTCACCCTGTTCCTGGGCGGCTGGCGGGCCCCGTGGCCGATCTCCCTGTGGGACGGCGCCAACACGGGCTGGTGGCCGGTGCTGTGGTTCTTCATCAAGTTCGTGCTGACCTTCAGCTTCATCGTGTGGGTGCGTGCCTCGCTGCCGCGCGTGCGCTACGACCAGCTCATGTCCCTGGGCTGGAAGGTGCTGATCCCGGTGAACCTGGCCTGGATCCTGCTCGTCGCCGCGGCTCGCAACGTGGTCGTCAACGAGGGCAACAAGACGGTCGGCATCGTGATCGGCGCGGTCATCGTGGTCGGCGCGCTGGCCATCTGGATGCGGTTCGACACCGTCAACCAGCGGCGCAAGGAGGCGCGCAAGGCCGAGGTGGAGGCCGAGTTCGAGCAACTGTCCGACGAGCCGACGGCCGGCGGCTTCCCTGTGCCGCCGCTCGATCTGCCGCACTACCACGGGGTGCAGCACAAGGAGATTCCCAGTGGGACTAACTGATTGGCTGAACCCCGTCAAGGGCTTCGGGGTCACCTTCCACACGATGTTCAAGAAGCCCGTCACGACCAACTACCCGGAGGTCAAGAAGCCGACGGCTCCTCGCTTCCACGGTCGTCACCAGCTCAACCGCTGGCCGGACGGGCTGGAGAAGTGCGTCGGGTGCGAGCTGTGCGCGTGGGCGTGTCCGGCGGACGCGATCTACGTCGAGGGCGCGGACAACACCGACGAGGAGCGCTTCTCGCCGGGTGAGCGTTACGGGCGCACGTACCAGATCAACTATCTGCGGTGCATCCTGTGCGGCCTGTGCATCGAGGCCTGCCCGACCCGCGCGCTCACCATGACCAACGAGTACGAGCTCGCCGACAGCAGCCGCGAGAGCCTCATCTACACCAAGGAGATGCTCCTCGCGGACCTGACGCCGGGCATGGAGCAGCCGCCCCACCCGATGCGTCTCGGCGAGACCGAAGAGGACTACTACCGGCTGGGACGAACCAATGGGTGAGACCATCACATTCTGGGTTCTCGCCGTCGTATCCGTCGGCGCGGCGCTCGGCATGGTCTTCAACAGGAAGGCCGTCTACTCAGCGCTGATGCTCGGCACCGTGATGCTCTGCCTCGCGGTGCTCTACGCCGTCCAGGACGCGCCCTTCCTCGCCGCGGTGCAGATCATCGTCTACACCGGCGCCATCATGATGCTGTTCCTGTTCGTGCTCATGCTGGTGGGCGTGGACTCCTCCGACTCCTTCGTGGAGACGCTGAGGGGCCAGCGCTTCTGGGGCGCCCTCGCGGCCCTCGGCTTCGCCGTCCTGATCATCCTGGCGGTGGGCAACGCGATCTTCTCCGGTGAGGCCGGCCTGGCGCAGGCCACGGCGCAGGGCGGCTACGTCCGCTCGATCGCGCTGCTGCTGTTCACCAAGTACGTCTTCGCGTTCGAGGTCACCTCGGCCCTGCTGATCACCGCCGCCCTGGGCGCGATGGTCCTGGCGCACCGGGAGAAGTTCACCGAGAAGGCCACGCAGAAGGACCTCTCGCGCGCCCGGTTCCTCGGCGAGCGTCCCTCGCCGCTGCCCGGCCCCGGCACCTACGCCAGGAACAACGCCATCGACATGCCGGCGCTGCTGCCCGACGGCTCGGTCGCGGAGTCGTCGGTCAACCGCTACATCGCCCGCTACGACGTCGAGCACGGCCACCTCCCCGAGGACCCGAAGCTCGCCGAGGCCATCAAGCACACGGCCGAGGATGACGCCGAGGAGACGACCAACGAGGTGACCAAGTGACGACCCACTACCTGATCCTGTCGGGTGTGCTGTTCGCGATCGGCGCGCTCGGCGTGCTGATCAGGCGCAACGCGATCGTGGTGTTCATGTGCGTCGAGCTCATGCTCAACGCCTGCAACCTCGCGTTCGTCACCTTCGCCAGGCAGAACGGCAACCTGGAGGGCCAGATCATCGCGTTCTTCGTGATGGTGGTGGCCGCGGCCGAGGTCGTCGTCGGCCTGGCCATCATCGTGACGATCTTCCGAACCCGCAGGTCCGCGTCCGTCGACGACGCCAACCTGCTGAAGTACTAAGAGGTGACTGGTGGAATCTCCTGCTGAGATCGTCCAGCACACCGCCGGTGGCGCGATCGGGGTCTCCTGGTTGATGATCGCTCTCCCCTTGTTGGGGGCGTTCATCCTCCTGGTGTTCAACCGGTTCACCAACCGGTGGGGCCACCTGCTGGGCGTGGCCATGTCCCTCGCCTCGTTCGTCGTGGCTGTGCTGGCGTTCTTCGAAATCCTCGGACTCGGGGACGATCAGCGTCGCCAGGCCGTGCATCTGTACGAGTTCATCCCCGGCATGGTCGACATGGGGCTGCTCATCGACCCGCTGTCGATCAGCTTCGCCCTTCTGATCACCGGTGTCGGATCGCTGATCCACATCTACTCGATCGGCTACATGTCGCACGACGAGCACCGGCGCAGGTTCTTCGCGTACCTGAACCTGTTCGTCGCCGCGATGCTCCTGCTGGTGCTGTCCGACAACTACGTCGGGTTGTTCATCGGCTGGGAGGGCGTGGGTCTCGCGTCCTACCTGCTGATCGGGTTCTGGCAGTTCAAGCCCTCGGCGGCGGTCGCGGCGAAGAAGGCGTTCGTCGTCAACCGCGTCGGTGACTTCGGCCTGCTGGTCGGCATGTTCATCATCTGGACCACGTTCGGCACGCTGAGCTTCGGCAAGCTGACGCACGCGGTCGTCTCAGGTCAGGGCGACGGCACGCTCACGGCCATCGGCCTGCTGCTGCTCCTCGGCGCGTGCGGCAAGTCGGCGCAGCTCCCGCTGCAGTCCTGGCTCCTCGACGCCATGGAGGGCCCGACCCCGGTCTCGGCCCTGATCCACGCGGCGACCATGGTCACCGCCGGCGTCTACCTGGTCGTGCGATCCGGCGCGTTCTTCGAGGCGTCCGACGTCGCCTCGCTGGTCGTGACGATCGTCGGTGTGGCCACGCTGCTCGCCGGTGCGATCATCGGTTGTGCGAAGGACGACATCAAGAAGGGCCTGGCCGGCTCGACGATGTCGCAGATCGGCTACATGATGCTCGGCGCGGGCCTCGGCCCGGCGGGCTACGCCTTCGCCATCGCGCACCTCATCGCCCACGGCTTCTTCAAGGCCGACATGTTCCTCGGCGCCGGATCGGTCATGCACGGCATGAACGACGAGGTGAACATGAGGAAGTACGGCGGCCTGCGCAAGTTCATGCCGATCACGTTCGTCACGTTCATGGTGGGCTACCTCGCCATCATCGGCTTCCCGTTCCTGTCCGGCTTCTACACCAAGGACGGGATCATCGAGACGGCCATGGAGCACGGCGCCTGGATGGGCTGGCTGGCCGTCCTGGGCGCGGGCATCACCGGCTTCTACATGTCGCGCATGATCTTCATGACGTTCTTCGGCGAGAAGCGCTGGGACAAGGAAGCACACCCGCACGAGTCGCCCGCGGTGATGACTCTGCCGCTGATCCTGCTGTCGGTCGGCTCGGTCGTCCTCGGCTACTTCCTCATCAACGACAACCGCCTGATGAAGTTCCTCTCGCCGGCCGTCGGCCTGCCCGAGGAGCTGCCGTCGTTCCACGTGTTCAGCACC
This sequence comes from Nonomuraea sp. NPDC001684, assembly GCF_053596515.1. Lineage (NCBI taxonomy): Bacteria > Bacillati > Actinomycetota > Actinomycetes > Streptosporangiales > Streptosporangiaceae > Nonomuraea > Nonomuraea sp. NPDC001684. The sequence continues at coordinate 123,614 of NZ_JBSFGJ010000001.1, read as the reverse complement.
ACGACGGTGGGTCTGGCGACGCTCGTGCTCGTGGCCATCGGCGCGGCCTACGCGTGGATGCGCTACGGTCGCGCGCAGGTGCCGGTGGTGCAGCCGCGCGGCTCCTTCCTCACCACGTTCGCCCGCCGTGACCTGTACGGCGACGCCCTCAACGAGTCCCTGTTCATGCGTCCCGGCCAGTGGCTGACCCGCATCGCGGTGTTCTTCGACAACCGCGGCGTCGACGGGCTGGTCAACGGTCTGGCGGCAGGCATCGGCGGGAGCTCGGGTCGCCTGCGCAGGCTCCAGACGGGCTTCGCGCGAACGTACGCGCTGTCCATCCTGATCGGTGCCGCCCTGCTGACCGGCGCCCTGCTCCTCGTTGGGAACATCTGATGTCACCCTGGCTCCCGATACTCATGGCGGTGCCCGTTGTGGGCGCCATCGTGGTGGCCCTGCTTCCCAAGGGCGGCGACAAGCTGGCCAAGCAGGTCACGCTGGCGGTCTCGCTGCTGACGATGGTGCTGACGGGCGTCATGGCCGCCGGGTTCAAGCCCGGTGGCGAGCGCTTCCAGTTCAAGGCGGAGTACGACTGGATCCCGAGCTTCGGCGTGAAGTTCGGGGTCGGCGTCGACGGCGTCGCCCTGGTGCTGATCGCCCTGTCGGTCGTGCTGGTGCCGATCGTCGTCCTGGCCTCCTGGCACGACGCCGACGGCGTCAGGACCGCGGACGGCACGCTGATCACGCCCAAGCGGTCGGTCAAGACGTACTTCTCGCTGCTGCTCGTCCTTGAGACGATGATGATCGGGGTCTTCGCGGCGACCGACGTCTTCCTCTTCTACGTGTTCTTCGAAGCCATGCTGATCCCGATGTACTTCATGATCGGGTCGTACGGCGGCGCCCAGCGGTCGTACGCGGCCGTCAAGTTCCTGCTGTACTCGCTCTTCGGCGGCCTGCTCATGCTGGTCGCGGTCATCGGCCTGTACGTGCTGGCGAACAAGGGCACGTTCATGTTCGAGCCGCTCGTCGGGGCCATCAAGGACCCGACGACGCAGAAGTGGCTGTTCGGCGGCTTCTTCATCGCCTTCGCCATCAAGGCGCCGCTCTGGCCGGTGCACACCTGGCTGCCCGACGCGGCCGCCCAGGCCCCGGCCGGCGCCGCTGTGCTGCTCGTGGGCGTGCTCGACAAGGTCGGCACGTTCGGCATGCTCCGCTTCTGCCTGGAGCTGTTCCCCGACGCGGCCAAGGCGTTCACGATGCCGATCGTCGTCCTGGCGGTCATCAGCATCATCTACGGCGCGATCGTGGCCATCGGCCAGACCGACATGAAGCGGCTCATCGCCTACACGTCGATCTCGCACTTCGGCTTCATCGTGCTCGGCGTCTTCGCCATGTCGTCGGTCGCCCAGTCCGGCGCGGCCCTCTACATGGTCAACCACGGCTTCGCCACGGGCGCGCTGTTCCTCGCCGCCGGGTTCCTCATCGCCCGGCGCGGCTCGCCGTTCATCGCCGACTACGGCGGCGTCCAGAAGGTCGCCCCGGTGCTCGCCGGCTTCTTCCTGGTCGCCGGTCTGGCCGGTCTCTCGCTGCCCGGACTGTCGTCCTTCGTCAGCGAGTTCATGGTGATGATCGGCACGTACTCCAGCGAGGCGCACGGCTCCGGCGCGCTGACGGTGGCCGCGATCATCTCCGCGGTGGCCGTGATCCTGGCCGCCGTCTACATCCTGTGGATGGTCCAGCGCACCCTGAACGGCCCGACCGCCGAGCCGGTCAAGGCGTTCAAGGACCTCAACGCCCGGGAGATCTGGGTGCTGGCGCCGCTGGTCGCGCTGATCATCGGGTTCGGCTTCTTCCCCAAGCCGCTGCTCGACGTGATCAACCCGTCCGTGCAGCAGACGCTGACCAACGTGCACGTACCCACTGCCACCATCGCTGAGAAGGGGACAGGTCAGTGAACGACGTCATCCCAGCGCCGACGATCGAGTACGGCACGCTGGCGCCGTTGCTGATCATCTTCGGCGCTGCCTGCATCGGCGTGCTCGTCGAGGCGTTCGCGCCCCGCTACCTGCGCAAGTCCATCCACGTCCCGCTCACGCTGCTCAGCCTGATCGGCGCGTTCGCGCTGGTCATCCTGCAGGTCATGCGCGGCGTGCCCACCCAGGCCGCCGCCATGGGCGCGGTCGCGGTGGACGGTCCCGCGCTGTTCATCTGGGGCGTGATCATCGTCCTGTCGTTCGTGTCGGTGCTGCTGATCAACGACGAGGGCCACTTCGTGGCCTCGGCGGCGGCCGTGCCGGGCAGTGCGGACGAGGAGGAGGCCGAGGCGGCCGACAACGGCGCCGGGCAGACCGAGGTCTACCCGCTGGTGCTGTTCGCGGTCGGCGGCATGCTGCTCTTCCCGGCCTCGCACGACCTGCTGACGATGTTCGTGGCCCTTGAGGTCATGTCGCTGCCGCTGTACCTGCTGTGCGGCCTGGCCCGCCGGCGCCGCCTGCTGTCGCAGGAGGCTTCGATGAAGTACTTCCTGCTCGGCGCGTTCTCCTCGGCGTTCTTCCTGTACGGCACCGCCATGATCTACGGCTACGCGGGCACCGTCTCGCTGCCCGGGATCAACGCCGCCCTGGCCAAGGGCGCGCTGCTCGACCCGCTGCTCATGGCCGGGCTCGCGCTGCTCGGCGTCGGCCTGCTGTTCAAGATCGGTGCCGCGCCCTTCCAGGCGTGGAAGCCCGACGTCTACCAGGGCGCCCCGACCCCCATCACCGCTCTCATGGCCTCCGGCACGCTCGTCGCGGCCGTCGGCGCCCTGCTGCGGGTGTTCTGGGTCGGTCTGGGCAACCTGGACTGGAACTGGCGGCCGGTCATCTGGGCCGTCGCGGCCCTGACGATGATCGTCGGCTCGATCCTGGCGATCACGCAGACCGACATCAAGCGCATGCTGGCCTACTCCTCCATCGCGCACGCGGGCTTCCTGCTCGTCGGCGTGATGGCGACGTTCGGCTCGGCCGGGCAGAACGCCCAGTCGCTCAAGTCGATCCTGTTCTACCTGGCGGTCTACGGCATCACCACGGTCGGCGCGTTCGCGGTGGTCACGCTGGTGCGCGACCCCGGCGGCGAGGCGGGACACCTGTCGCGCTGGGCCGGGCTCGGCAAGCGGTCGCCGGTGCTCGCCGGGGTGTTCGCCTTCTTCCTGCTCGCCTTCGCCGGAATCCCGCTGACCAGCGGCTTCTTCGGCAAGTACGCCGTGTTCGCGGCCGCGCTGAACAGCGGCACGCAGCCCGGCGACTCGATGGGCGGCTGGATGGCCGGCCTGGTCGTGGTGGGCGTGGTGGCCTCGGCCATCGCCGCCTTCTTCTACGTCCGGGTCATCGTGCTGATGTTCTTCAGCGAGCCCGCGGCCGACGGCCCGGCGATCTCGGTGCCCAGTATGGGGACCGTGGCCGTCATCGCCGTTTCCCTGCTGGTTACCGTAGGAGTGGGGCTCTACCCGGAGACCCTCCTCGGTGTCGCCAACGACGCCGCTTCGGCACTGTTCATTAGATAAGGGGATCTCGTATGTCTGCGCCGCCCGTGGTTGACCTTCCCATCGAGGACGAACGGTTGGCGCAGGACGTGGCCACCGGATTGGCCGCGGTCGAGAAGCTCCTGCGCTCGTCGGTGGAGAGCGAGGACGCCTTCGTCACGGAGGCGTCCAAGCACCTCATCGAGGCGGGCGGCAAGCGGTTCCGCACACTGATGGTGCTGCTCGCGGCCCAGTTCGGCGACCCTTCCGCGCCGGGCGTCGTGCCCGGCGCGGTGGTCATCGAACTGACCCACCTGGGCTCGCTCTACCACGACGACGTCATGGACGAGGCCCCGGTGCGCCGGGGCTCGCCCTCGGCCAACGCCCGGTGGGACAACACCGTGGCGATCCTCACCGGCGACTACCTGTTCGCCCAGGCCTCGGACCTCCTGGCCGACCTCGGCCCCGAGCTCATCCGCATCCAGGCCCAGACGTTCTCCCGCCTCGTCCAGGGGCAGATCCGCGAGACGGTCGGCCCGCGCGACGGCGAGGACCCCGTCGGCCACTACCTGAGCGTCCTGGCCGACAAGACGGGCTCCCTCATCGCCGCCTCCGGCCGGTTCGGCGCGCTGCTGTCCGGCGCCCCCGCCGACGTCGAGGAGCGGCTGAGCCGCGCCTGCGAGGCCGTCGGCGTGGCCTGGCAGCTCGGCGACGACCTGCTCGACGTGGCCTCCTCGGGCGCCCAGTCGGGCAAGACCCCCGGCACCGACCTGCGCGAGGGCGTCCACACCCTGCCGGTCCTCTACGCGCTCACCAGCGGCGAGCAGTCGCGGCTGACCGAGCTGCTGTCCGGCCCGGTGCCGGAGGAGCACGTGGAGGAGGCGCTCACCCTGCTGCGGGCCCACCCGGCCATGGAGCGGGCCCGCGCCGAGCTGACCGCGTGGGTCGACCGGGCCCGCGTCGACCTCTCCGCCCTGCCCGACATCCCGGCCAGGGCGGCGTTCCTAGCTCTCTGCGACTACGTGGTCGAGCGTTCGGGCTGACCGCCTGACCCGGGCGGCCGTCCGTGCCGCCCGGAGGCTGTCGTAGGTGAAGATGGCCAGGGCCAGCCACACGATCGAGAACCCGATCCACCGGCTGGGCGGCATGACCTCGCCGGCGATCGTCACCCCCACGATGAACTGCAGGATCGGCGCGATGTACTGCAGCACCCCGACGGTGCTCAGCGGCACCCGGATGGCCGCCGCGCCGAAGAAGATCAGCGGCACGGCCGTGATGATCCCGGCCCCCACCAGCAGCAGCGCGTGCCCGAGCCCCTGCTGCCCGAACGTGGCCTGCCCCGCGAACTCCAGATAGATCAGGTATCCGAGCGCCGGCAGCAGCAGCACCAGCGTCTCGACGGCCAGGCTCTCGGTGGCGGCCACGTTCGCCTGCTTCTTGACCAGCCCGTACACGCCGAAGCTGACGGCGAGCGTGAGCGCGATCCAGGGGAGCCTGCCGTAGTCCAGGGTCAGCACGACCACCGCCAGCGCCGCGAAGCCGACCGCCGTCCACTGCAGCGGACGCAGCCGCTCCCGCAGCACCAGTACTCCGAACAGCACGCTGACCAGCGGGTTGATGAAGTACCCGAGGGCGCTCTCGACCACGTGGCCGGTGTTGACCGCGTAGATGTAGGTGCCCCAGTTGACGGTGATGACGATGGCGGCGATCGTCAGCAGGACGAGCTTGCGCGGTTGCCGGGCCAGCTCCCTGAACCAGCTCCAGTGCCGGCGCACGGCCAGCGCGACGGCGACGGCGACCAGTGACCAGACCATCCGATGAGCCAGGATCTCCACGGCTCCGGACGGTTTGAGCAGCGGCCAGTACAGGGGGAACAGCCCCCACATGGTGTAGGCGGCGATCCCGAACAGTACACCGCGCCGAAGGTCAGGCATGTAACCCATTTTCGGGCCTTACCAGCTTAAATACAAATGTGTGTCACTATACGGGAATGTTTAGGCGTCCTTAACTGTTCGGGCGTTGTGTAGGCGCAATCCCGCCACCCACGCCACGCCGCCGCCCGCGGCGCTTGCGTAGGGTGGAGACACCTGATGGAGGTGGCACGATGGGCTGGCTGTTCGGCGGCAACAAGACATCGATGGTCCGTCCCGAGGACGCTCTGCCGGGCCGCTCGGAGGCGATGCCGGTGCCCGCGCGGCACGCGGTCCTCGACGCTCCGCTCGCCCCGCCGTACCCCTCGGGCCTGGAGGTGGCCGACTTCGGGCTGGGCTGCTTCTGGGGGGCCGAGCGCAAGTTCTGGCAGACGCCCGGGGTGGTGACGACCGCCGTCGGGTACCAGGGCGGCTACACCCCCAACCCGACGTACGAGGAGGTCTGCAGCGGCCTCACCGGGCACACCGAGGCCGTCCGGGTGGTGTTCGACCCGGCCCAGGTGTCGTACGAGGAGCTGCTGAAGGTCTTCTGGGAGAACCACGACCCGACGCAGGGCATGCGCCAGGGCAACGACACCGGCACGCAGTACCGGTCGGCGATCTACTACCACTCGCCGGAGCAGGAGAAGGCGGCGGAGACGTCCCGCGCCGCCTACCAGCAGGTCCTCACCCAGGCCGGCTACGGCACCATAACCACCGAAATAGCCCAGGCCAAGCCTTTCTACTACGCCGAGGACTATCACCAGCAATATCTCTTTAAAGTGCCCAACGGGTACTGCGGGATCGGTGGCACGGGCGTCGCCTGCCCGGTGGGCCTGACGTCCGGCGAGGCATGAGCCGAACGCGGGCCCAAGCATCGCACTTCTGTGCAGATAGATATACAGTTAATGCATGACTGTTCTGCACGAAGCTACTGAGCTGAGCGTCACAGAGGCGGCCCAGCGAGGGGTTGCCCGTCTGGTGGCTGATGCGGAGCAGGGGACCGATCTGGTGGTCACCCGTCGGCGTCAGCCAGTGGCGGCCGTGGTGAGTATCCGCCGGCTCAACGAGCTGGAGGAGGCGGCGGCTGATCTGCGTGATCTGGCGCTGGTGCTCGCCCGGTCGGTTACGGACACAGGGGAGCGGGTCTCACTCGATGAGGTGCTTGCCGCTTTCGGACATACTCGCGAGTCGCTGTCCGCCATCCCGGACGATGAGTGAATCGTGTCCGACGTCGCCTTCACGGCGCCGGCGGTCGACGACCTTCGGCGGATCGGCCCAGACGCGGTACCCAAGGTGCTCAAGAAGATCCTTCTCCTGCTGGACAACCCTGAAGCTGGTTATCCGCTTGGCGGGGAACTGACCGGTTTCCGGAAGCTGGTGGTCGGTCGCAACACCTGGCGTGTCGTCTACCGCATCACCGAGGACAAGTCGGTGGAGATCTGCGAAGTGTGGGCTGTCGGTGAACGTGCCGACGCCGAAGTGTACGAGGAGGCGACGGCGAGGGTCCGGGAGGCGGGTGCGGGCCGGCCCGAGATCATCCAGCTCGGCCAGGTGATCGAACGCCTTGGCAGGCTGGCCGATCACCTTCGGGTGGAGAAGGCACCTCCCAGAGAACCCGTTCCAGATTGGCTCGCGGACCGGTTGATCTTCACGGTCGGGATGGCGCGTGAGGACGTTGCCGCTCTTGACCTTCAAGAGGCGGTCGACAGGTGGGCTGAGTACCGGTCCAAGGCTCCTTAGGTCGTGCATCCATTGCCTGAAGCGCAGCGCCATCACCAGCAGTACCTGTACAAAGTCCCCAACGGCTACTGCGGCCATGGCCTGCCCGGTCGGCCTGACCTCCGGCGAGGCGTAGACCTACGGAGATAGCTAGATCCTGGCTCATGGTCGCCCGGCACGTCCGGCGTCGATCATGGGCCAGAGCCGTCTTCGGCGACAACCTTCCTTACGGGTTCAATGGCTCGCTGCGCTCGCCACGGGGTCGCCGGCCCGCTCAGCGGTCTGGCGGGCTTGCGCGTGCGGCCTGGGGGCCGTTCGCGCCCGCCACCGCACGCGGGCCGGCGGCCCCGACGATGAGCTTCAAGTCTCTGCCGCCCCGCTTCCGGTGCTCGGGCCTGGAGGCCCTGCGCTCCGGGTCGGGTTGCCATCGATCTACCCGGGTTGCTCCCTGTGGTGGAGGCTGGCGTGTTGCGGGGCTGTTTCAAACGCTTCGAAGGGGCCTTTGCTCCCTCCTTCCTGTCTGGTCTCCGCCTGCAGATTCGCATCCAGTTCATCCAACGTCGCCCCGCAACGGACGTTGGACAGTCTGCTTGCCCAGGGAACGGGCTGCCTCCGAATGGCCACCCAGCCTGCGGCAATTTCCTGAACCTGCCATGCCGGATACTGGGCGATCAGCTTCGCCAAGGTCATGGGCACGGGTGCACTCCGGCGACCGGCGTACAGATTGGGTGAGACTCCCGTAGTTGGGCGTAGCGGAGAGCGATTCGGTGAGCGGCCTGAGCGGGTTCGGTGGAGGGGTGCCAGGCGTAGATGACTCGCTGTCGTCTCGCATCCCATGCCGATCGCCACCAGTAGCGCCCGTCGTGACACCAGACGACCAATCCGACCCAGACGGACACCAGCGCCAGGCCGTAGCCGTCGTGCACGTCCGCGGAGACTCCCCGAGCGGTGAGGGCGTTGGCCAGGGCGGCGGCGGCGTGGGTCTCCGGTGCGAGCGAAGGGCGGCTCACAACGCCTCCTCTGCTGTCTCCTGCTCCTTCAGCAGCTCGGCGAGATGGACGATGTCGTCCGCGTCGATCGTCTGGGACAGGCCGTGATCTACTTCGCGCGGGGACAGGCGACGGCCGTTCCGGGTGGCCCAGAGACGGCCCGCAGAACTACGCCAAATGCGCCAACCGGGAAATGCCGCTTGGAGGTCTTCAAGAATCACCGGAGTGGACATGCGATCAGCGTGCTTACCTGAGCGTGACAAACCCACCGCGTTATCAAGACGTCCAGGACGTTACAGCGTTACGCTCCGAACGTCCCTGACGTCCTCCAGGTCGAGGTGTGCCGTGGCCAACGTCCCCCTACGCAGCGCCATGCTGAATGCCCAGGTCACGAACCAGAACTTGGCCGACCGATGTGGCGTGGACGTAAAGACGGTGGAACGCTGGCTGCAGGACGAAACCCGCGTTCCGCACATGCGGCACCAATGGGCAGCCGCAGAGGCACTAGGAGTTGAGACAGCCGTGCTATGGCCGGATGCAATTCGCAATACGGTGAAAACTGGGCCGGATAAGGAAGTCTTGACCGTCTATCCCTATCGCTCCGCATGTCCGAAATCAATCTGGCGCAATCTCATCAGCTCGGCGCGCAACGAGATCGTGTTCGCCGGTTACACCAACTACTTCCTGTGGCTGGAACACCCCAATCTCGCGAAGGTGCTCAAGCGGAAGGCTCAGCAGGGCTGCAAGATTCGGTTCCTCGTCGGCGATCCGGACAGTGAGGTGACGCGCCACCGCGAGGACGTGGAGAACGTTCCGCTGACCGTCTCCACGCGCATCCGGATCACTCTGTCGGAGATCGATCAGCTACGCGACGTTGCCGGTGTCGAGGCCCGGTTCGGTGACGAGCACATCGCCATGAGCGTGTTCCGGTTCGACTCGGAAATGCTCGTCACGCCGCACCTGGCGAAGCTCGTCGGTCACGACTCGCCCATGTTGCACTTGCGGCGGTATCAGGACGACGGCCTGTTCGATCGGTTCGCCTACCATGCCTCTGAGCTGTGGGGCAACGGCCGAGACGTGTGGCAGCAGCCCCAGCCCGCAGGCCCGATCCGGGGTGACTAAGTGAGCGACAACCGGCCCGGACGGCCCGGAACCGAGGGGTCGCAGTACCAGGTGGGGGCGGATATCGAGCGTGGTCCCGCTCCCCTCGTGAGGTGTCTGGCGTCCAATGCGCTCACTTTGGCTAAGACCTCCGGCTCTGAGCGTTTCCTGCACCGGGCCAAGAACTTCCGGCGATCGTATGCCGGGCCGTCGTCCAGCGCTTTGCGCTCGTTCGACGAGCGTTTTCACGCCACTCTGATCTAGGGGGATCATGGTTCGCATCGCTGTGTCCGGCCATCGGGGCTTGCCGGAGGAGACCGCCGTACTGATCGACGGGGCGGTACGTGAGGCCCTTGCGGAGTACGGTCCTGGGGTCGCCGGGCTGTCATGTCTGGCGGACGGGGCTGATCAGATCTTCGCGTGTGCGGTACTCGATCTCGGTGGTGTGCTGGAGGCCGTGATCCCGGCCAAGGAGTATCGGGACGGGCTGCCGGGCGAGTGCCATGCTGCGTACGACGATTTGCTGGGCCGGGCGGTCCGGACTCACCGGCTGGAGTTTGTGGAGTCCACCTCGGAGTCGCACATGGCGGCCAGTGCGCGGATGCTGGACGACGCCGATGTGTTGTTCGCCGTCTGGGACGGGCGGCCTGCCCGAGGTTATGGCGGGACTGCTGACGTGGTGGCCGAGGCGCGGCGGCGGGAGATGCCCGTGCGGGTGATCTGGCCTGACGGGGCTCAGCGAGATTAGGAGCCTCTAGACGCTAGGTGCCTGCATCGATGAGAAGAAGTCCGTCATGATCACGACCCCATCGGGATCCTGTCGCGCCGCCGCGCGTACGGCTGCCTGATCCAGGTGGCTCTCGCCGGCCCCTGCCGTCTGACGCACGATCGCCTGGACCGGAGTGCTCTTGCCGACCTGCCGGGCACCATTGATCACCACTGCATGGGTGCCGGTGAGGGCCTGCATCGCCGCCGAAGCACTGTCAAGGGTGCCGCCCGCTTCGGTCTTGCACCACAGGACGCGCCGACGCCTGCACCGAAGCGCTACCGACAGCAGTGCCTGTACACAGTCGCCAACGGCTACTGCGGCATCGGCGGCGTGGTGTCGTCTGTCCGGTTGGACTGACGTCCGGTGGGGCGTGATCAGCGTGACCTGCCTCATGCTGAGTAGCCCACGGGTGGACAAAAGGTCCACTAAGCTCTTCCGGTGATTTCCTGCCGTGCGATCGTCCCTGCGGAACTGGACCGTGTGACCTCGTGGGTCGTGACGGAGCCCGTGGGTTGGATCTCCGCCGACCGTTACCTCGCAGAACTGGCCGAGAACATGTACCGGTCGGAGTGGACGTGGATCGCCGAGGTCGGTGACCGGGTCGTGGGACGTGCGCTGTGGTGGGGGCCGACGGGCAGCGCGTACCCGGTCGCGCTCGACTGCCTGGACGTGGATCCCGCGGTGAGTGAGCGCATCGTCGTCGCCACCGAACTGATCAAGGCCGCACTGGCAGTGTTCCCGCAGCCGGTGCAGTACGCGATCAAGGCGTCCGGCGGCTGGCGTGACGATCCGGTCACCTCGGCGGCTGTGGAATGGCGGCGAACGGCAGCACACGCGGCCGGCCTCACCCGGGAGGTCGAGCGGCTGCAGTTCGAGTGGGCGCCGGCCGACGGGGTGCCCTCAGTGGCTGGGGCGCTGCGGTTCGCCGAGGCGTCCGATGAGGAGTTCCTGGCGGTGTTCAGGAGAATCGCCGAGGGCAGTCTGGACTTTCAGACCCGAACGAACGTGGCGGCCAAAGGCGTGGACGCGACCGCGCGCGAAGAGATGGACTTCTATCTCGGCGCGCCGGGCAAGCGGGAGTGGTGGCGGATCGCCTACACGTACGCGGGCGAGGTGGCAGGCATGGCGATCCCCTCGGCGACGCCGTACAGCGTGAACGTCGGATATCTCGGGGTGGTCCCGGAGCTCCGGGGGCGCGGATACGTGGACGAGGTACTCGCCGAGATCACCCGCATGCATGCGGCCAACGGAGAAACGCGCATCACAGCCACCACCGACGTGGGCAACGCGCCGATGGCGGCCGCGTTCCTGCGCGCCGGGTACCGCAACACGGAGATCCGGATCAACCTCTCCAACGACCTCCAGTCCTGAGGACTTGTTGCCGGGAGCGGAGCGCTACCAAGAGCAACGTACAAAGCCGCCAACGGCTACTGCGGCATCGGCGGCACGAGCGTGGCCTGTCCGGTCGGCCTGACTTCCGGCGAGGCGTAGACCTGCAGAGATAGCTAGATCCTGACCCATGGTCGCTCGGCACGCCCGGCGTAGATCATGGGTCAGCGCCGTCATCGGCGACAGCCATTCATCCAGGGTCAAGGCGGTGCCGGGCTGCTGGCGATCGTGCTTGCGTTTATTTCGTCTGTTGCGGATACTGCGAAGAGGGGGTGACGTCATGACTGACGTGCAGGCCAAGCGAGTTCAGCCGGGAAGCATCGATGCCGAGGTGGCCGCTCGTGCGGTCCGCCGGATCAAGGATTACCTCATGCGGTATCCCGAGCAGCCGACCGTGCAGGTCGTTGGCGAGCACGGGGGAGAGGACCCCTTGATCCTGCCTCGTGAAGCAGTGACTCTGCTTGCCTTCATCCTTGCCCAAGCAGCTGAAGGGCGCGGAGTCACGGTGATTCCGTCCCATGCTGAGCTGACGACACAGCAAGCGGCGGACATGCTGAACGTCTCACGCCCGTACGTCATCAAACTCCTGGAGACGGGAGAGATTCCGTTCCGGTTGATTGGCAAGCACCGTCGAATCAAGTACGAGGACCTCCAGGAGTACAGGCGTCGCGATGACGCCAAGCGCCGGACCGCGGCCGACGAACTCGCTGCGCTGGGGCAAGAGTTGGGCATCTGAGTCATGACATTCGTGGTGGTCTATGACGCAAACGTGTTGTACGGCAACACCCTGCGTGACCTGCTCATTCGTCTCGCCATGACGGCACGGGTGCAAGTCAGGTGGACCAACAGCATCCTCGACGAGATGCAGCGAACCTCGCCGCCAACCGCCCCGACATTCCTGCGGAAAAGCTCGACAAGCTCCGCCGACTGATGAACTCCGCTGTCCGCGACTGCCTCGTCGAGGGGTAAGAGCCACTGATCGAAGGGCTGAAGCTCCCCGACGCTGACGATCGACATGTGCTGGCCGCAGCGATCAAGGTGGGCGCGAAGGCCATCGTCACGTCGAATCTCAAGGACTTCCCTGCCGACTACTTGGCTCCATGGGATATCGAGGCGAAGTCGCCCGACGACTTCGTCCTCGACCAAATCGACTTGGACGGAAGGGTCGTCTGGGCGTGTGTGCAGCAGATTGCGGACTCACGGACCAGCCCGCCCGAGACCGTCGAGGACGTGCTCGACGCTTTGGAGGCGGTCGGTCTCGTTGAGGCGGTCGCTGCGCTGCGAGCTGGATGAAGCCTCTTCGGGCTGGTTCTGCGGCACGAAGTGAACAGCCACCGCCAGCAGCAGCGGTACAGAGTCAGGCCCGAACGGCTGCTGCGGGATCGGTGGCTGTCCGGTCGGCCTGACGTCTGGCGAGGCGGAGGCCGGCCCATGGTCGACCGGTACGTCCGGGGGCGATCACGGGCCGGGGGCGTCCGGTATGCCGTCAGCGGGTGAGGGTGGCCGCCTTGACCTGGTGGAGGTGGATCACCACGTCGAAGGAGCGGCTCAGGGAGGCCTGGACGGCCTGGTCGGGGGACCAGAAGCCGCCGCCGATGAGCCGGGTGGGCCGGGCCTGCGCCAGCCACGTCCGAGCCGTCCGCGGAGCTGTCCGCGTGTCCAGCATGAAGTCGCGGTGGCGCACCTGGTCCAGGACGTACTCGTTGTAGTCGGGACCCGCGGCGGGGACCCAGCCCTTGCACGTTCCCGGCCGTTCTGCGGGCTTGACGCCGTCGGGGCAGGCGGTCTCGGAGCTGGAGAAGTTGTAGCCGCCCTGGTTGAAGCTGGTGCCGACGGTGACGAAGCGGTCGCCGAGCCGCTTGCGCAGCTCGCCGCCCATCGGGGCCGGCACGTACGTGGTGTCGATCGGGGTGTAGCTCAGGTGCGCGTTCAGCCCGGACACCTGGATCTTGGCGCCCGTCGTGCGGTTCCACCAGGTGACGTTGTCGGCCAGCACCTGGTCCCGGTAGATCGCCGCCTGGCGGCGGCCGTCCGCGGTGGCCTGGTCGAAGGCGAAGTCGGTGAAGGTCTGCGACAGCGCGCGGGCGTGCTGGAGCGTCCATCGGTCGGCGCCCTCCTTCTGGAGGAGCTTCAGGGCCTGGGTGGCCCGCTCGGCGTTGTCGTGCCGGGTCTCCAGGGGTACGGCCAGCGCCTGCGCCATGTACTCGCCGGCGTTCTTCGTGGTGGGGCGCAGCCCGTCGTACAACTGGGTGAGCTCGGGCAGCAGGGCGGGCCGACGCTGCTTGGCGTAGGCCAGCACCTTGTCGAAGAGGATGTCGCCGGGGTAGAGCAGGTCGGCGCCCATGAACTGGACCTTCTTGGCGTGGCCGGCGTTGTAGGCGCGCATCCACTGGACCAGGCCGAGGAACTCGCGGTTGTCGAACAGGTCGTAGGGGCCCTTGACCTCGTCGTGGAAGATCGCTTGCGGGTCGCCCTGGCCGTACAGAACATAATCATTCAGGCGCAGGCCGGTGCTCCAGCTCAGCTCGCGGGCGAACGTGGTGAATCCTTTCTCGGTCACCAGGTAGCGGAACAGCCGCTGGTTGAGGGCGTAGAACTCGGCGGTGCTGTGGGTGGCCTCGCCCACGCCGACCACCTCCGCCTGGCCCGCCATGGCGCCGAAGGCGTCCAGGTCGTGCGCCCGGGCGCCCGGGGAGGTGGAGACCAGCGGCTTGGCCACGCTGTCGAGCGCGGACACCACTCCGGTGTCGGCCGACGCCGGGGTGGCGGTCCCGGCGAGGGTCACGGCGGCCAGGCAGCTGAGGGCAAGAATCTTCATGAGGTTTCCTGATACGTGAAGGGGATTGTTGGGGCAGGTCCGAATCTCCCGGGCAGCGCTGACAGCCGGTTGAAGGTCGGCTGACGGCGGCCCGGGGCGTTGTCAGCTCAGATCCGGGGGCCGAGGAAGCAGCCGCCGGAGGCGTCGACGACCTGGCCGGTCACCCACCGCCCGGCCTCGGAGGCCAGGAAGGCGACCACGTCGGCGATGTCGTCGGGCTGACCGACGCGCGGGATGGCGTTGCCGGTGCCGACCATCTGCTGGACCTCGGGCTTGCCGAGCATCCACGGGTTCATGTCGGTGACCGTCGGGCCGGGCGCGACGGCGTTGACGGTGATGCCCCGCGCGCCCACCTGCTGGGCCAGGGAACGGCTGAGCACCTCGATGCCGACCTTGCTCATCGCGTACGGCGCCTCGGGCATCGCGATCCGGGTCGCCGCGGTGGTCACGTTGACGATCCGGCCGCCGTCGTTCAGCAGGGGAAGCGCCCGCTGGATGATGAACAGCGGCGCCTTGGTGTTGATCGCGATCAGCCGGTCGAACGCCTCGGGGGTGATGGCCTCGATCGGGCCGCCGGTGTTGACGGCGGCGTTGTTGACCAGGATGTCCAGGCGTGCCTGCCCGGTCCGCGCGGTGAGGCCCGCCTCCAGCCCGGCGAACAGGGCGTCGACGTCACCGGGCGTGCCCAGTTCGGCCCGCACCGGGAAGGCCCGGCCGCCGTCCTTCTCGATCAGCCGCACGGCCTCCAGGGCCGCGTTCTCGTTGCTGCCGTAGTGCACGGCGACCAGCGCGCCGGCGGCGGCCAGCCGCCGCGCCACGGCCCGGCCGATCCCCCGCGAAGCCCCGGTCACCAGCGCCGTCTTCCCTGCCAGGTGCATCATGTCGTCACTCCTGAATCATCTGACTTGTCCGGTGACCAGGATCCGGGCACTAAATAGCCCGAAACAATGACAAAATGCGCAAGGCAGAATTAACCCCGAAGACAACGTGGGGGAGTCGTGGAGCTTCGCGACATCGAGATCTTCCTGGCCCTGGCCGAAGAGCTCCACTTCGCCCGCACCGCCGAACGACTGCACGTCACCCCGGCCCGGATCACGAAGGCGATCCAGAAGCAGGAACGCCAGATCGGCGCCCCGCTCTTCGAACGGACCCCGCGGTCGGTGCGGCTGACGCCGCTCGGTCGGCAGCTCCGCGACGATCTCTGGCCGATGTACAGCGGCCTCCAGGAGAGCATGCGCCGGGCCAGGCTGGCCGCCGAGGGCATCACCGGCGTGCTGCGCGTCGGCATGATCCCGCACAATTCGCACGACCTGCGGCACTACTGGGACACGTTCCGCAGCAACCACCCCCAGTGGAAGCTGTAGATCCGCATCTCCCCCTTCGCCGATCCGTTCGCCGGGTTGCGGCGCGGCGACATCGACGTCCTCGTCGCGTGGCTGCCCGTCGAAGAGCCCGATCTGACCACGGGGCCGGTCCTGTTCACGGACCCGCGCCTGCTGGCCGTGGCCGCCGACCACGAACTCGCCCGGCACACCACCGGCCTGCTGGAGATGCTCGCCGACTTCCCGCATGTGGACACTCCGTCCAGGCCCGACTACTGGGCGGACGGCTTTCTCCCAGCCCGGACTCCTGTGAGCCGGCGGATCGAGCGCGGCCCCCTGGCGCGTAACACCGAGGAGATCCTCTCCCTGGTCACCACCGGAGAGACCGTCAGCCTCGTCGCCCACCACATGAGGCGGTACTACCTGCGGCCGGACATCACCTACCTCGCGCTTCGGGACGACGATCCGCTGAAGTACGCGCTGGTGTGGTCGACCGAAGCGGAGAACGACCTGATTCGCGCCCTCGCCCAGACCGTCCGGGACCTCGGCCCCCTCGACCTGCTCACCCTCTGACCGGTCGGGCGCCGAAACTCATCCGCGGGGCCGAGGTCAGGGCGAAGGTACGGCGCGCCGCCGCGCCCCGTCCTCCGGCTGAACGCTTCGGCTGGGCTGGTCGCCGTGGGGCGACGGTCCGAGGCTTCGCTCCTCAGCACCGGCTGGTCGAAGGAGGTGAGGCCTTCTGGGGCGTGTCAGATCTGTGCGGGGACGGGCGGGGGCGTGGACAATCACGGCTGCTCGCGTCGTCAACCGGTTCAGCGCTTGTGGCGGGGGTCAGAACTTGCCTGACTGCACCTCTATGCGGTGTCCCAGTTGCTTGCTCAACTCCGTGTGGAAGCTGACGCTGAGAGGTGGCCATCCCCAGAAGTCGAATGCGAGCGCCCCGAGGTCGAAACCGGACCCGAACTGCCACTCGGTGACCGGGACGGAGGCGCCGCATGAGGAGCAGATGACACTTCCTTCGCCGGTCTCCTTCCAGGTGTCGATGCCGTCGCTGAACGGCTGCCAAGCCGCCTGGTCCGCCTCCCACGCGTTCGGGTAGTCGATGATCACAGTCGTCGCGTCACATCGTGGGCAGGTCGCGGAGTCCGCCTCGCTCATCCCCTGCCCTCCGACGTGGTGATCCCGCCCGACGATGACCGCCACCGGGCCCGGTATCCACGATGGGTCCGAGGAATCAGCCACTGCTCGTTGCCAGTTGGGGCCGGGCTCGTATCCGTCGTCCACTTGCAGGCTGTACATGCCGTCCCTGGACCTTTCGCGCGTGATCAGCCCTTCGGCGACCATCCAGTCGACCACCCGCTCTGCGAGCGACTCAGCCTCTTGGCCGGTCACCTCGACATCGACGATCCGCTCGAAGTAGTCACCCATCGTCTTTCAACTCCTTCTCGGTAGCTGATGCCCACTGTGCCACTTTCCTGAGAGAGTGGCGCCGTTCTCCCACTCACCCCGCGGCCCTGTCAGCTTTCAGCATGTGCTGGAAGGGGATACTCGTGGTTTTCAGTACGGCCGGATCGTGCTGTGCCGCAGGCCATATCTGAAGGTAGTGGTCATCAACGGAGCAGCGCTCTTCGGCCATTCCTCGGACGTGATATCGCAGACGATATGTGCCGGGACCGGAAAGCAACGGGGAAAGGTCGTGCGCCTTTTCGTCGTCCCAATCCATGAGCCATCCGGCCAGGAAGACCTGGCCCGACGGGGAGTCGAAACTGATCTCCACGATGTCCTCATAGCCGTCCAGGTCAGCGCCCGGATCCTGGTCGGCGACCGTCACGGTGAAGGGGATCAGCCCCCAAAGTGTGGCGATGTTCAGGCTGGCGAAGCCTCTTCCTTCCGTTGTAACGAGGCCGACCGAGTGGGTCGGTGAGTCAGCTGGCCTGCCATTGGGCTCGTGGTCTCCCTCGTCCAGGAGATAGACCTGACCGCAGTCTGCGACCTCCACATCGATTGAGCCGCGGCGGATCGTCTCGCATAGCATCGTGAACATGGACGAGGCCACCACCGTAAGGCTCCCGCACGGGCAGAACCTCAGGTGCGACACATGCCAGAGCGAGATCTTCGAGTCCCGTCAGTGGAAGCTGCAGACGACCGGAATGAGTTTCATGGGCCTGGACTGGGCCAACCGAGACGCGACCTGCTTCGTCTGTACCACTTGTCGGCGGATTCACTGGTTCCACCTGTAAGGGAACCGGCTGCCGGCGCCCGGAGGTGATCATGGTGCGCGTCGCTGTGTCGGGGCACAGGGGCTTGCCGGGAGAGACCGCTGTACTGGTCGATCGGGCGATACGTGAGGCTCTTGTGGCGTGCCTTCCCGACCTCGGTGGGTTGTCCTGTCTGGCGGACGGGGCCGACCAGATCTTCGCTCGTGCGGTACTCGATCTCGGCGGTGTGCTGTAGATCTGTGTGTCCCGCCTGCTCGTCCTGCTTTTCCGGCTGTTCGGCTGGGTTTGTGCTCGGGGGGCTGGTGAGAAACCGTATCCCCGGGAGGAAAGACGGCTGGTGGTAGGAGAAAGAACTACACCTCGGTGTCGGACCGCGGCTCGGTTCTTTGCCTTCCACCTGTCACTGTGCTCACGTCAGAGCACGCTCCGGGCCACCGGTGCGGCATCTTCTTCCCTGCGTGGAACAGGCAGGAGCCGTGAACCTAGAGGCGCAGATCCTTGAGGTGATGCTACGGGTCAAGGCGCTCGAGACGAGCACCCGCACCGCGGACGACCTCACCATGATCAGCATCGTTCTGATGATGACCGAACTCGTCACCTTCCAGGCTGAGCTGAGACAAGACTGCGAGGCCCTGGTGGACGAGATCGCCAGGCTCCGGCGCCAGATCAACGGCCACGGCTGCGGTCTCCTGCGCCGTCCGGACGTTCGGCAGCGACCGGAGAGCAACTGACGGGCCGGTGCCGGTTGGGAAGGCCTCCTGTCGGGGGAGACGCCGTCTTCGTCTACGCGGCAGGAGGGCTCATGTCCCACGCTGTCTGGGATCATTGAGTGTGGTGCGTAATGCGGCGGGGCGGTTGTGGGCGGACCTGGCTCGGGTGCCTGTCAGGTTTCCCGGGCGGGGAGAGGTCGCGGTGGTCGTCTCCTCCGGGTCGGGGTTGTGCCCGCCCGGATGGACGGGGATCGTCGTGCTGGACGGCGGGGCGCTGGTCACGGTGCCTGATGCAGGGTTGGTCGTGCCGTTGCGTCAGGCCCTGTGCGGTGGTCTCGGTAAGGACGGCGTCGATCTTCCGCGGCTTTCCGAGCGGCTGGAGGTCCGCGAGGTTCTGGGGCCGGCGACGCTCGCGTACGTCGATGCCGAAGCGTTCGTTCCCAGCCATGCCGGGACGGAGGTCGAACGGCTGGCGGCAGGGGATCGGGACGTCGGCGGGCTGCTGGCGGCGGCGAGCGAGCAGGATGCCGACGAGAGCGGGCTGGCGGAGGTCGATTCGGCGGTCTGGGCGGTTCGTGCGGGCGGTGATGTGGTCGCCGCCGCCGGGTATCGGACGTGGTTGGACACGGCGGCGCATCTGTCCGTACTGACTGCCGAGGGGTTTCGGGGGCGGGGGCTGGCTCGGGCGGTGGCGTCGGCGGCGGTGGCCGACGCGCTCGGTGCGGGGTTGCTGCCGCAGTGGCGGGCGCGTCCGGAGGCGTCGCGGCGGGTGGCCCGAGCTCTCGGGTTCCGCGAGCTGGGGTCACAGGTGAGCCTTCGCGTAGAGCGGTGAGCGTGTCTCTGCGGAGCGGTGACCGTGTCTCTGGGGAAGGCGCTCACCGACCAGCTGCGCGAGCAGCTCGTCAGCAGCGCCCGCGACCTGCGCTGGATCCGGTGGCGAGCGCGTGGCCGGGAGGCGAGGACGTACGTGGACCGGCTGCTGCGGATGGCCGACCTGATCCTCGGCAGGGCCGCTGCGGATGATCGCCATGGCTCCCCGGCTGGATGAGGAGCTGGCCCGGCGCTTGGTCAGATCGCGTCGGTGAAGCGGGTGAGGAGGGTGCGGAGGGTGGCGCGTTCCTCGGCGGTGAAGGCGGCGGAGATGCGGCGTTCGATGATCACGGCTGCCTCGTCCGCCACCCGCAGCGCCTCGCGACCGGCGTCCGTGAGGTGGGTCTCCAGCATGGTGCGGTGCCACTGATGGGGGGAACGCTCGATCAGGCCATGTTCGAGCAGGTTCTTCAGTACGACGTTCATGGCCTGCGGCGTGACCAGGCATTCCCTGGCCAGGGCGGCGGCGGAGATGCCCGGGTTGGCGTGGAGGGCGAGCAGGGCGGCGTACTGGGGCACGGTCAGTCCGGCGGTCTTGACCGCGGCGTGCTTGGCCGCCATGAGTCGCTGCTCGGCGCGCTTGACGTCGAGGCCGAGCCGCTCCTCCGGGGGCATGTCCATGCCAGGAGCCTACAAGTCGGCAGGGACTCAAAGCTCTTATGATCATAAAAGCTTTGATAGTGTTCCGGGCATGTCTGTGATTCCGGAGAGCCATCTCGACCTGCTGACCCGTCCCCTGTACGTCCATCTGGCGACGTTGATGCCCGACGGCACCCCGCAGGTGACGCCCGTGTGGACCATCTGGGACGGCGAGTTCCTGCGCTTCACCACCACGAACGACCGGCAGAAGGGACGCAACGCCGGCGCCCGCCCGCACGTGGCGATCTCGGTCAACGATCCGGAGCAGCCGTACCGCTACCTGGAGGTGCGGGGCACGGTGGAGCGGGTCGAACCCGACCCCCAGGGCGACTTCTTCGACGTGCTGGCCAGGCGGTACGGCCTCGACTACGCACGGCCCGTCGGCGACGCCGAGCGCAGGGTGGTCATCGTGGTGCGGCCCACCCGCTGCACCAGCCAGTGACCGGACACCTCTAGGACGGCTGCCGGGGGCGGGGCTGGGCGCGCATGTGCATGCGTTCGCCCTGCCGTCCGAACAGGTTGAGCACCTCCACCGGATGATCGCCCGCGGGGCCGAACCAGTGGGGCAGGTGGGTGTCGAACTCGGCGGCCTCGCCGGGCCCCATGACCAGGTCGTGGTCGCCCACGATCAGGCGGACGCGTCCCGAGAGCACGTACATCCACTCATAGCCCTCGTGCGTGACGGGCTGCGGCTGGTTCTGGTCGGCGGGGATGACCGACTTCCACGCCTGCAGCGGGCCGGGCTGGGCGGTCAGGGGCAGCACGGTCCGGCCGTTGCGGACCACCGGCTTGAGCCGGACGCGCGGGTCGCCGACCTCCGGCGCGCCGACCAGCTCGTCCAGCGGCACCTGGTGCGCCTCCGCGATCGGCAGCAGCAGCTCCAGGCTGGGCCGGCGCTGCCCCGACTCCAGGCGCGAGAGCGTGCTCTTGGAGATGCCGGTGGCCTCGGCCAGGGCCGACAGGGTCACGCCGCGCTGGGTGCGGAGGTGTCTGAGCCGGGCGCCGACCTGGGCCAGCGTGGCGTCGATCCGCGATTGCTGCTCCATGGGGTCCATTCCACCTCCGATTTCCCAGAAATGGCAACAGAAGTTGTCGTCCCCGCGTGCCGGATCGCACCATCGGGGCTGGAGGTGATCGCCATGACTACGGCGATGAACAGCAAGGACACCGAGTACGACGTGGTGGTGGTCGGCGCGGGGGCGGCCGGACTGAGCGCGGCCCTGCTCCTCGGGCGCGCGCGCCGCAAGGTGGTCGTGGTCGACGCGGGCGCGCCGCGCAACGCCCCGGCCGCGCACATGCACGGCTTCCTGTCCCGCGACGGCCTGCCGCCCGCGACCCTGCTGGAGCTCGGCCGGGCCGAGATAGAGCGGTACGGCGTGCGGTTCGTCCGGGGGCGTGTGGAGGAGGTCGAACCGGGCTTCGCGGTGCGGCTGGAGGGCGGCCCGGTGCTCGGCGCCCGCCGCCTGCTGGTCGCCACCGGCCTGTACGACGAGCTGCCCGCCATCCCCGGCGTGTGCGAGCGGTGGGGCAAGGACGTCCTGCACTGCCCCTACTGCCACGGCCACGAGGTCGGCGACCAGCCGCTGGGGGTGCTCGGCACGCATCCGGGCGCGGTCCACCAGGCCCTGCTGCTGCGCCAGTGGAGCGACGACGTCGTCTTCCTCACCCACACCCTCGACCTGACGCCGGAGGACCGCGACCGGCTGGAGGCCCGCGGCGTGCGCATCGTCGGGGGCCTGATCGACCACCTCGTCGTCGAGGACGGACGGCTGCGCGGCGTCGAGCTCGCCGACGGGCGGGTGCTGCCGCGCGCCGCCGTGTTCCTGTTCCCGCGCATGGCGCCGCAGGACCAGGTGCTCACCCGTCTGGGCTGCGACAAGGACGACGCCGGCTGGGTCGTCACCGACCGGACGGGACGGACCAGCGTGCCCGGCGTCTGGGCGGCGGGCAACGTCGTCGACCCGCGCGCGCAGGTCGTCACGGCGGCGGGGATGGGTTCGGCCGCCGCGTCCGCCGTCAACGCCGACCTGGTGGACGAAGAGGTGCGGGACGCCGTCGAGCGGCGCCGCGCGACGTCCGTCCTGGCTCGCTAGCCCCCGCACGCAAGGAGACTTCGTCATGCCCGCGCATGTTCCCGGCTCGGTGCGCAGCGTCACCGAGCAGAACTTCACCGAACGCGTCCTCCAGGCGGAACGTCCGGTCCTGATCCAGTTCTGGGCGGCCTGGTGCCGTCCGTGCCAGATGGTCACCCCGATCGTGGAGAGCCTGGCGGCCGACCGCGCGGGCGAGGTGGACGTCGTCCGGGCCGACCTGGACGACCAGCCCGGCCTGGCCGCCCGGCACGGCATCACCGCCGTCCCCGCCTTCGTGGTGTACGCCGGCGGCCGGCCCGCCGGTTCCTGGACGGGAGCCGCTCCCCGGCACGTCCTGGACGAATACCTCGCCTCGGCCCTGCGCGCGGCGGGGGCGGACCGATGAGCGCCACGGCCACCGGAGGGGCGGCGGTCGCCCGCGGCAGGTTACCGCTGGGGGTCTACCTGCTGTCCTTCAGCCTGTTCTCGATGGGCAGCGCGGAGTTCCTGCTCGCCGGGGTGCTGCCGGCGGTCGCCGCGGACCTGCGGATCACGCTGGCCTCCGCCGGCGGGCTGATCTCGGCGTTCGCGGCGGGGGTCGTGATCGGCGGGCCGCCGCTGGCCGTCATGACCCTCCGCTGGCCGCGCCGGACGACGCTGGTGGTCGCCCAGGCGGCCTTCGCCGCCTGCGTGGCGATCGGCATCCTCGCCGACAGCCATCCGGTGCTGCTGGTCACGCGCTTTCTCTCCGGTCTGGCGTACGCGGGGTTCTGGGCGGTGGCGGCGGTCACCGCGATCGGGCTGGTCCCGGCGGACCGCACCGCCCGCGCGTCCGGGGTGGTCGTCAGCGGGCTGAGCCTGGCGATGATCGCCGGCGGGCCGGCCGGAGCGATGATCAGCTACTTCACCGGGTGGCGCGGCGGGTTCTGGGCCGTGACCGTGCTCACCGTCGCCGGCGCCGTCCTGACGCTCGTGGCGCTGCCCGCCACCGGCGGGCACGGGCAGGCGAGCGTCCGCGGCGAGCTCCGCACGATGCGCCGGCCGCAGCTGTGGATCGTGTACGCCGTCACCCTGCTGAGCACCGCGGCCTACATGATCTCCTACAACTACCT
The DNA here is from genome assembly GCF_053596515.1 of Nonomuraea sp. NPDC001684. Taxonomy (NCBI): domain Bacteria; kingdom Bacillati; phylum Actinomycetota; class Actinomycetes; order Streptosporangiales; family Streptosporangiaceae; genus Nonomuraea; species Nonomuraea sp. NPDC001684. The sequence goes on along the minus strand of NZ_JBSFGJ010000001.1, from coordinate 100,494 downwards.
GGCGGCGTTCCTGACGCAGGTCACGGGCGTGCCCGGGGTGTGGGTGCCGGTGATCCTGACGCTGTTCGGCGTGGGGGCCTTCGCCGGGCTGTCGGTCGGGGGCCGCATCGCCGACCGGCTGCCCACCCACGCGCTCCTGGCGGGGGCGCTCGGGATCGCGGCCTGCTCCGTGCTGCTGGCGGTGCTCGGGCGGCATGTCGCGGCCGTCGTGCCGCTGGTGCTGCTGCTCGGCGTCGCCGGGTTCGTGCTGAACCCGGCCATCTACGGGCGCGTGTTCGCCATCGCGTCGGGGGCGCCGGCGCTCGCCGGGGCCACCACGGTCTCGGCCTTCCAGCTGGGCATCAGCCTGGTGCCGGTGCCGGCCGCCGTCGTGCTGGACGCGGGAGCGGGGGTCGCCGCCGTCCCGTGGATCGGCGCGGGGCTGGCCGCGCTCACGGTCGTCCCCGTCCTGCTGGACCGGTTGTCGTCGCGCCAGGCGGGTTAGCAGACGCCGGGCAGGCCGCAGACCTTGACGGCCATCTTCCTGGCGTTCTTGGTGAGCCGGCCGGGGTCGTAGTCGCCCTCGTCGGTCCGGTAGATGATCAGCGCGCTGCCCCGGCGCGCGACGACCCCGGTGACCGTCTGGTTCACGTTGCCGTCCTGCCAGGTCCGGTAGCCCATGCCCACGGCCTCGTCCCCCGCCTTCACCCTGGTCGTCCGCCACTGGACCTTGATCGAGGGCATCGACGGGTCACCCTTGCGCGCGCACCGCCCGGCCTCGGCGCGCAGGCCGGCGAGCGCGGCACGGGCGGCCCGCGGGCTCTTGTAGAGGACGAGCTGCTCGGCCGAGTTGCTGGGCGCGCTGCTCCAGTAGGTGATCGTGCGGGCGGCAGTGCGGCCCCGGTCGACGGCCCGCCGATGCCCGCACGGGTTCAGCTCGAAGGGCGCGGTGAGCCTGTCGCTGATCTTGTATCCCTGCTCGGCGGCGTCGTCCGGGCTCAGCGGCACGCGCGCCTCGCGCTCGGTGAACAGGAAGTTCTTCGGAATCTCGGTCACGGCCGCCGGGGACAGGGCCAGCAGCAGGGAGAGCGTCACGCCGATCATGAACAGTTGGATGCCGCCGGGACCCGCTTGGTTCTGGGCGTGTGGCGCGGATCACAGCAAGGGCGTGTCACGGATGGGGCGGGAGCTTGCATCACGTGGTCAGACGCACCGCATGAAAGGGCACGGCGATGACCACACAGCGCGAGAACGGTAAGGCTCCGCACCACGTCCTGGTGCTGGGGGCGGGGTACGCGGGGATGGCGGCGGCCATTCAGCTCGCGGCGCGGACCAAGGGGCGGACGGACGTCCGGGTGACCCTGGTCAATCCGCGGGAGCGGTTCACCGAGCGGTTGCGGATGCACGTCGTGGCGAGCGGGCAGCAGGTCGCCGAGATGCGCATCCCTGAGCTGCTGGAGGGCACCGGGGCCCGGTTCGTGCGCGGCTGGGTGACCGCCGTGGACGTGCGGGCCAGGAGCGTGCGGATCGACGACGACCAGGTCCTGCACTACGACACCCTCGTGTACGGGCTGGGCAGCGTGGCCGACACGGTGACGGTGCCGGGGGTGGAGGAGCACGCGTACACGCTGGACAGCGTGCCGGACGCCGAGGCGCTGGCCGCCCGGCTGGGCCGGCTGGGCAGGGGCACGGTGGCCGTCTGCGGCAGTGGGCTGACCGGCGTCGAGTCGGCCGCCGAGATCGCCGAGCGCCACCCCGAGCTGGACGTCGTGCTGCTCGGCAGGCAGGAGCCCGGCGCGGCCATGGCGGCCGGGCCGAGGGAGTACGTCAGGAAGGCGCTGGCCCGGCTGGGCGTCCGGGTGCGCAGCGGCGTCGAGGTCACGAAGGTGCTGCCCGGATCGGTCGAGGTGGTGTGCGGACCGGACGCGGAGAGCGTCGCCGCCGACGTCGTGCTGTGGACGAGCGGCACGCGGGTCTCGCCGCTGGCGGCGGCCGCCGGGCTCACCGTGGACGACCGCGGCCGGATCGTCACCGACGCCTTCCTGCGCTCGGTCTCGCACCCGGACGTGTACGCCCTCGGCGACGCCGCCGCGATCCGCCAGGGTTACGGCGTCATGCACGGCACCTGCCAGAGCGGCATGCCGACCGGCGTGCACGCCGCGGTGTCGATCCTGCGCGCCCTGGACGGCCGGCGGCTCAAGCCGTTCCGCTTCGGCTACTACCACACCCCGGTGAGCCTCGGCCGCAACGACGGGGTCGTGCAGTTCACCCACCCCGACGACAGCCCGCGCCGGGTGTATCTCACCGGTCGCACGGCCGCACGGTATAAGGAGACGGTGACCGCAGCACCCTGGCCGACGTACCTCCGCATGAAGAAGATGCCGGTCTCCGGCGCGCTCTGGCCGCGTGGCGGCCGGTTCACCCGGATCGGCGCCGGGCGATGAGCCGCGCGTACCCGGAGCAGGACCAGCAGGTCTTCGACGAGCATCGCAAGCTGCTGTTCTCGGTGGCCTACCGCGTGCTCGGCTCGGCGGCCGACGCCGAGGACGCGGTCCAGGACGCCTGGATCAGGTGGTCGGCCGACGACCGTTCGCAGGTGGCGGATCCGAAGGCGTACCTGGCGCGGATCGTGTCGAACGTGGCCCTGCAGCGGCTGCGGTCCACGCAGTACCAGCGCGAGACGTACGTGGGGCCGTGGTTGCCGGAGCCGATCCTGACCAGCGGCGACACCGCCGACGACGTCGCGGGCGCAGATTCGGTCTCGACGGCGATGCTGGTGGTCCTGGAGACCCTGAGCCCGCTCGAACGCGCGGTGTTCGTGCTCAAGGAGGTCTTCGGCTTCAGCCACGCCGAGATCGCCGAGGCGGTGGAGCGTTCCGAGGCGGCGGTGCGCCAGGTCGCGCATCGGGCGCGGGAGCACGTGCAGGCCCGGCGGCCGCGCTTCACGGCGGACCGGACGCGGCAGCGGGACGTCACGCGGCGCTTCCTGGCCGCCGCGACCGGCGGCGACATCAACACGCTCATGGAACTGCTGTCCCCTGACGTCACCCTGTGGACCGACGGGGGCGGGAAGGTGCGCCAGGCGCTGCGTCCGGTCGTGGGCGCGAAGACGGTGGCCGCGTGGTTCGCCGCGATCGGCACGGTCTCCTACCAGGGCGTCGAGCCGGGCGACATGCGGGCCGAGCTCGCCGAGATCAACGGCGGCCCCGGCGTGGTGTTCCGCGGTCAGGGCAAGGTCGTCGCCACCGTGACCTTCGACTTCGACGCCGACGGGCACATCACCGCCGTCCACAACGTCGCCAACCCCGACAAGCTGGGGGCCGTCGCGGGCGGGACCGCCCGCGACCTCACGCCTTGACAACCGGTGCTGACCCGGCCGGTGGCGACGACCTGACATGTCGGTTGTCCGCCATGCCCTAGTCATGGTGTGTACGTCCCTTTCTGGCGAAACTTTGTTCTGCCGGTTGCGCAACCCCCCAACCGGTAGAAAGAGAGCCACCGCCATGCCATTCAGTCGTAGAGCGGCGCTGCTCAGCGCCGCCCTCGCCGCCACGCTCGTCGCGGCCGGCACCGGAAGCGCCCACGGTGACGCGACGGCCCCCGCCGCCGGCGTCACCGGTGTCCCGGCGTCGTCGGTCACCACCGCGCGGGTCACCCTCATCACCGGGGACGAGGTCACCGTGGCCAGCCAGGCCGGCCGTCCCGTCTCGGTCACCGTCACCCCCGGCGAACGGTCGGCCGGCGCCCTGCGCACCTACACGGTCGGCGGCGACGTGTACGTGCTGCCGAACGAGGCCGCGCCGCTGGTCGCCTCGGGCCAGGTGGACAAGCGGCTGTTCAACGTCACCCAGCTCATCGCCCAGGGGTACGACGACGCCCACAGCGAGTCGATCCCGACCATCGTCCGCTACACCGGCAAGGGCTTGGCCAAGGCCGCTCCGCCCGACGGCGGCCGGCTCACCCGGTCCCTGCCCGGCATCCGGGGAGCGGCCGTCGCCGCGGACAAGAAGCGCGGCGGCGCGTTCTGGGAGGCCGTGGACGACGACACCGCCAAGGCGGGAACGCCCAAGGCCCGGCTCTCCGGCGGCATCGAGAAGCTCTGGCTGGACGGCAAGGTCAAGACGCTGCTCGACAAGAGCGTGCCGCAGATCGGCGCCCCCGAGGCATGGGCCGCCGGTTACGACGGGACCGGCGTCAAGGTCGCCGTACTGGACACCGGCGTGGACGCCGAGCACCCCGACCTGGCCGACCGGATCGCCGAGAGCCGCAGCTTCGTCCCCGGCGAGACGGCGAAGGACGGCCACGGGCACGGCACGCACGTCGCCTCCACGATCGCGGGCAGCGGCGCGGGCTCGGGCGGCACGTACAAGGGCGTGGCGCCCGGCGCCCGGCTGATCGTGGGCAAGGTGCTGGCCGACGAGGGCGCCGGCATGGAGTCGTGGATCCTCGACGGGATGAACTGGGCGGCGCACTCGGGCGCGAAGGTCGTCTCGATGAGCCTGGGCGGCCAGGAGGGCGCCGACGGCACCGATCCGATGGCCGTGGCGGTCAACGAGCTGACCGCCGAGACGGGCGTGCTGTTCACCATCGCCGCGGGCAACAGCGGCCCTGGGACGACCACGGTGGGCTCGCCCGGCGTGGCCGAGGCGGCGCTCACCGTCGGCGCGGTCGACTCGGCGGACGCGGTCACCGACTTCTCCAGCCGAGGGCCCCGCGGCGGCGACGGGGCGCTCAAGCCGGAGATCACCGCTCCCGGCTTCAAGATCGTGGCGGCCCGCGCCGCGGGCACCTCGATGGGCACGCCGGTGGACGGCTCGTACACCACGGCGAGCGGCACGTCTATGGCCACGCCGCACGTGGCGGGCGCCGCCGCCATCCTCGCGCAGCGGCACCCCGACTGGACCGCCGCGAGGCTGAAGAACCAGCTCGTCAGCACGGCGCGGACGACGGCCGGCACCCCCGTGCACAGCCAGGGCGCCGGCCGCGTGGACGTGAGCCGCGCCGTACGCCAGCCCGTCTCGGGCTCCGGCGTGATCGACTTCAGGCTCGCCGACTGGGACGCCGGAGAGCCGGTCACCAAGCAGATCGAGTACGTCAACGACGGCGACCAGCCCGTCACCCTGACGCTCGCCGCCAAGGGCGCGGGCGAGGACCTGCCGGCCACGGCGCTGACCCTGGGCGCCCAGACGGTGACCGTGCCGGCGCACGGCACCGCGTCGGCGGCCGTCACCGTCAACACCTCGGCCGTGCCGGCGGGGGCGCACGGCGCGCACGTCACCGCGACCACCGCCGACGGCCAGACGGTCGTGACCACGGCCGTCGGCTTCGTCCGGGACGTGGAGCGCTTCGACGTCACCCTCAAGGTGCTCGACCGGGACGGCAAGCCGACCACCGGCGCCGCCGTCGTGCACGACATCAACCTCGACAGGCTGGCCCTTCCGGACAGCTACCTGATCGGCGCGGACGGCACCGCCAAGGTCCGGCTGCCCCGGGGCGAGCACGCCTTCATGGCGGAGATCTTCCACTACGCCGCCGACGGGAACCGGGTCTGGGAGTACACCTACGGCGCCGAGCCGGGCGCGGTCATCGACTCCGACCGGACCATCACCTTCGACGGTGCCAAGGCCGGACAGGTCACCATGGACACCCCGAAGCCGAACCAGACGGACAGGGTCCGGCTCGGCCTGTCGGTCCAGAGCGCGGCCGGCACCAGCGCCTACGGCCTCGAACAGTGGATGAACGGCGAGACGAAGGTGTACTCCGTCCCGTCCCAGGGCACGAGCAGCCGCTTCGAGTCCCGGGTCGCCTGGTCGCTCACCGCGCCGGAGCTGAAGGCCCAGGTCCTCGGCGCCGGGGCCGAGCCGATCGAGCCGGCCTACTTCCGGGGCCGGGCCGGCTCCGCGCGCATCGACGGCGCCCAGGTCCTGCGGGCCGCGGACGCCGGGAGCGGGCGTCCCGAGGACTACGTGGGGCAGCCGGTCCGGGGACGGCTCGCGCTGGTCAAGCGCAGCGCCGAGCTCACGCCGCAGCAGCAGGTCGACAACGCGGCCGCCGCGGGAGCGGGCGCGGTCATCATCTACAACGACAAGCCCGACAACTGGGGCGCCGACAACTGGAGCACGTCGCCGACCAGGATCCCGGCGATGACGCTCGCGGGTGAGCAGGGCGCCCGGCTGGCCGCGGCGGCGGCCAAGGGCAGGCTTCAGGTCCGGCTCTCGGGCACGGCGGTGAGCCCGTACGCCTACGAGCTGGTCAAGTACCGCAACGGCGGCGTCCCGGCGGACCAGCGGTACAAGGTGCGCGACGCAGAGCTGGCCACCGTGCAGTCGTCGTTCCACGCCTCGGCGCCGGACACGGAGGCCGGGTACGCCCGGGCGCTGGTCTCGCCGATGCAGGGCACGGCCTACCAGGTCTTCACCCGGATGGTCATCCCGCGGCCCCTCACCGAGTACGTCACGGCCGACCTGCGGACCTTCGAGTCGATGCAGGTGGGCTCGGTCTGGGAGGGCGGCCAGGCGTGGCAGCAGACCGCGCCGTCCGTGCTCAAGGCCGGTCAGCGGGTGTCGCGCGACTGGAACAAGGCGGTGGTCCGCACGGCGCTGCCGGCCGCGGTGGACAAGTCGGCGGTCCGCGAGGGCGCGATCGGCGTGCTCTTCGCGGGCGGGCTGTTCGACACCGCGCCCGGCCAGACGTACCTGTTCCGCGCCTCCGCCGACAAGGAGCAGTCGACGGTCTACCGCGACGGCGAGCTGCTGGGCTCCGCGCCGTCGGCGGCCGTCGCCTTCCCGGTGGTGCCGGAGCGCGCCCGGTACCGCGTGGTGACCGACGTGCAGCGGAACGCACCTTTCTGGACGACCTCCACCAAGGTGCGCACCGACTGGACGTTCCACTCGCAGCAGGTGGCCGCCCAGGACCTGCTGCCGGTCCTGTCGATCGACTACGACCTCGACGTGGACGAGACCAACAGCGCCCACGCGAACGCCCCCACCCGCGTCGGCCTCGGCCTGCGCTACCCGAAGGGCCTGGCGGGGCCGCGCATCACCCGGGCCGCCCTGTGGACCTCCGCCGACGACGGCGCCACCTGGCAGCCGGTACGGCTCGCCGGGGCCGGTGAGCGGGCCTTCACCGGCACGATCAGGAACCCGGCCAAGCCCGGCGGGTTCGTGTCGCTGCGCGTGCAGGCCACCGACGCCGACGGCGGCACCGTCGAGCAGATCGTGACCCGCGCGTACCAGCTAAGCCGATAGTTCCAGGTGAGGGGCGTCCCCGGCGGGGGCGCCCCTCACGGCGGGATCATGCCGGACCGGGCCGCGTACCAGGCCAGCTGCATGCGGCTGTCGGTCCCGGCCAGCTTCATCAGCCGCCGGATCCGGCGCTGGACGGTGCGCTCGCTGGTGCCGAGCCGGCTGGCGACCGTCTTGTCCGGCATCCCGGACAGCAGGTACGTCATCAGCGTGACATCGGTGTCGTCCCAGGCCGCGACCCCTTCGGTCACGCTCGTGGCGGTGAGCCGCAGCGGGGTCGCCGCCTGCCACACCCGCTCGAACAACTCCACCAGAAGATGGACCAGGGACTGCCCCCTGACCAGGAGGAAGCCCGGTTCCACGCTCGTCTGGTCGGGCAGGACGGGCAGGAGCACGACCTCCCGGTCCACGATGATCATCTTGCTGGGCAGCTCGGCGGCGATCCTGATCTCGTAGCCGCCCTTCAGGAACCTGGCGATCTCGGCCGGGGCCCTGGGGTCGTCCAGCGCGGCGCGTTCGTACACGTAGCGGTAGGTGGCCAGGGCGTTGGTGGAGTCGTCGAGGTTGACGTCGAGCACGTACGGGGGCCGGAAGAAGGCCAGCACCTCCCGGCGGGCGCCGCGTTCCAGGTTGCCGAGCCAGGTGGCGAGCTGTTCCGGCGTGGTGAGCGCCTCGATCTCGCCCGCGGGCGAGGCCGCGCCCGTGCGGTAGACCTCCACCAGCTCGGCCAGCCTGCCCTGCACCTGCTGCAACGCGGCCTGGCGCTCGGCGATCAGCGTGCCGAGGCCCACGTCGGGGGGCACGGCCATGTACAACCCGGTGTTGTCGCGGCTGGCCAGACCGAGCGCGACGAGCCGCGTCACGGCCGCCGTCACGGCCGTCACCGGCAGGTCCAGCGCCTCGCCCACGTCGGGGATCGTCACCCGGCGGCGGCGCAGGAGCTCCAGGTAGACGACCTCCTCCTCGTCGCTGAACCCCAGCCTATCCAGCATCTTTCATCACTTTCCGGCTGCCTGGCAGCATCACGGTCGCTCGTACGCGGGCGCGGCCAGCTCCCAGAGGCCGACGGGCCGCAGGGCGCGCGCGGCGGCGAGCAACTGCTTCTCGGGCACGTCGCCGCCGGCGATCCGCAGCAGGGTGTTCCCGTGGGCGGCGAACAGGACCGTGCCGCGGGGATACCTCAGCACCCACAGGTTCGGCGCCGCCTTCGTGCAGATCAAGTCTGAGGTGCTGCTCTCCTGCTCGCAGGCGTGCTCGGGAGGCGCGCTCTCCGTTCGGAGATCGACCACGACGGTGACGGCGTCGGCGCGCTCGTACGTGAGGCTGAGGTCCGGGTGGTGGATCTCCACCTCGGTCAGCCGGAAACCGGGCAGGTCGGGCACGACGTTCGTGGCGTTCCGGGCGGCCATGGCCTGCGCCTGTGCGGCGAGCGCCGTCACGCCGTGGTTCGCCCAGGCCGCCAGGAACACGGACGCGGCCACGCCGGCCGCCGAGAGGCGCAGGGGCGTGGCGACGGGCAGGGCGATCCCCGCTCCCAGCGCGTAGCCGCACGCCCCGGCGGCCATGGTGATCAGGCCGACGCGCCAGGCGCCGAAGGCGAGGAGGGCGGAGAAGGGCGCGGTCATGGTCAGGCCGACGTACAGCGCGACCAGGGCGAACTGCCCCAGCAGCGCCACGAGCCACCAGTTCCGCAACATGGCGTACCAGGAGAGCAACATCCCGGCCGGAAGCGTCGCGAACAACATCAGCAGCAGGTTGCCCGCGGCGTCCTCAGGGCCGTGGAAGGCGATGACGGCCTGTGCCAGGCCCACGACGGCCCCCACGAGGGCCGCCCGGATCAACGCGTTCATGCCCGATCATGGACGATCTTCGCCCATTCCTGTCAAGAGGGGGCATCCGTCCGCTTCTGCCGCGAGAACCAGCGCCAGGACGGCGGCAGGAGCAGCAGGGCGACGACGGGCACCGGCCCGAGGGCGTTCGCGACGAGCAGCCGCACCGGGTCGAGGCCGCCGGAGTCCATCAGCCGCAGCACCACGTAGTCGGTGACGACGAGCACCTCCAGGGCGACGACCGCCCAGCGCACCCACATGGCGCGCCTGCCGAACCGGCCCAACAGCCAGCCGGTCAGCCCGAGGATCGCCGCCTCCCACGCGACCAGCAGCAGCGGGCCGGGGGCGAGGACGGACAACGCCGCGGCGCCCAGGGAGACGACTGCCACCAGCCCGAACGCCACCTGGAGCGTCATGAGAAACCTGGCGGCCCGTACGACGAAGGGCATCGGCTCGGTCCGCACGGTCACCGTCATGGGAGAAATCATGACGGATCGGCCCCCGCCGGGACAGGGGAACCCCGCGTGAATCCCGTCTTTCGATCAGGGGACGATCGTCCGTCCCGGGAGTCCTCAATTGGACAGCGGCATGCGCGCAACGGATATTGGACGGGAATGGAGGATCTATTACATGGATGCGCGTCTGGACCATCTCGTTCTCTGGGTCTCCGACCAGCTTGCCGCCCTGCGTTTCTACGAGCAGGTGGTGGGCCTGCCGGGGGTCCGGGGGGAGGAGTTCCGCGAGGGCAAAGCGGGGTTCCCGAGTGTACGGATCGCCGAGGAGACGATCATCGACCTGATGGCGCAGGACGTGTCGAAGGGCGTGGAGGAGGGCACGGGGGTGACGGGCAGCGCCGGACACCAGATCAACCACTTCTGCCTGTCGGTGAGCAGAGAGGACTTCGAGGCGCTCAAGGTGCGGCTGAAGGACCACGGGGTCGAGGTCACCGGCACCGGCTCCAACTCCTTCGGCGCCCAGGGCATCGCCCCCGAGACCATCTTCTTCCCCGACCCGGACCGCAACGTCATCGAGGTCCGCTACTACCGCTGAGCGGGCGGAGTTGTCGGTCGGGTTTGGTAGACAGGTCGGCATGGGTGTGAGCGTCGACGAGTTCCTCGATCTGGTGCGCGGGCTGCCGGAGGTGACCGAGCATCCCAGCGCGGAGTGGGTCGGTTTCAAGGTCCACGGCAAGGGCTTCGGCTACCTGTGGGAGAAGACCGAGACCGTCGGGGTCAAGGCCACGATCGAGGAGCAGCTCGCGCTGGTGGCCGAGCGGCCCGAGGTGTTCGAGGTGCAGTTCACCGCCGGGCGCTTCGGGTGGGTCGTCGTCCACCTCGGCAAGATCGACATCGACGAGCTGTTCGAGCTGATGGCCGAGGCGTGGTGCCTGACCGCGCCCCGGCCGCTGGTCAGCGCGTTCGAGGCGGAGCACCAGATCGCGCCCTCGTGAGCCGGCGGTAGTCTCGGGCAGCGTGACCCCCGTCGACATCCGGCTTCGCGAGTGGCGCGAGGACGACGCCCCGGCCGTGCTGCGCGCGTTCCGTACGCCCGATCTGCGCCGCCAGTCGTCCTTCCCCGTCGTCACGCTCAAGGACGCGGTGGGCTGGATCACGTCCTGGACGGGCGTCGGGCACGCGTTCGCGGTGACCGTCGAGGGCGGCGCGGTGGTCGGCAACGTGGCCGTGGCCGGGATCGACGCCCACGACAACGGGTGGGTGTCCTACTGGGTCCTGCCCGCGCACCGGGGGCTCGGGATCGCGACGGCGGCCACCGAGGCGCTGGCCCGGTGGGCGTTCGGCGAGCGCGGGCTCTTCCGGCTGGAGCTGGGGCACCGCACCGACAACCCCGCGTCGTGCCGGGTGGCGACCAAGGCGGGGTTCCGGGCGGAGGGCGTCGAGCGCGGCAAGCTCCGCCACGAGGGTGTGCGCCTCGACGTCGAGCGCCACGCCCGCCTCGCCACCGACTGACCCGCCCGGCCCGCTCCCGCCGCGGAGGACGCGGGGGGCGACGCTCGCATGGGGAAGGCTTGATCCCACTGCGGAGGCCCGGGGGGCCGACTGCTCCCGGCGCGGACGGTCCGGCGGCCGGGGAGCCCGGGAGGGCCGGGTGATCGGGTGCGCCACGTGGTGGCGGAGTGATCGGGTGCGCTGGTCACGTGGTGGCGGGGTGAACTACCCTTTTTCGGGTGGACAGCGAGAGCCGGGCCGCGGCCGGGCTGCTGGCGGCCCTGAGCAGGGCGGCCGAGATCCTCGCCGGCTTACGCCACCCTTTCGTGCGCAGCCGTCCCTTCTCCTGTTTCGTCCCGCCCTCGGGGGTGCGCACCGGCGCGGACTTCGTCCTCCCCGACGGCCGCGAGGTGCGCTTCGAGGTGTCCCTCACCGTCTCCGGCGACGCCTTCCACGTGGCGGGCGGGATCACCGCGGAGGGCGAGCCGCTGCTGGAGCTGCCGCGCCGAAGCCTGCCGAACGTGCACGACGCGCTCGCCGTCCTGGACGACTACGCGGGCGACGTCGCCGCCCCCGCTGACCGCATGCTGGACGGCCTGCTGGACGAAATTGTCTAATTGTCTGACAATGGCGGCATGAAGAACGGACCTCTCGCCGTCGTGGGCGCCTCCGCGCTCTGGGGCACCGCGGGCACCGCGGGGCTGCTGGTCTCGGCCGACTCCGTCGCCCTGGCCGCGGCCCGGTTGGTCATCGGCGGCGCCGCGCTCGGCCTGCTCGCGCGGGCCGGCGTCCGGCGGGCGTTCCGGCCGGTGCTGGTGCCGGCGGCCCTGGCGGTGGCGGCGTACCAGCTGTGCTTCTTCGCGGCGGTCGGCCGCACGGGCGTGGCCGTCGGCACGGTGGTCGCGATCGGCAGCGGGCCCGTGTTCACGGGCCTGCTGTCCTGGGTGCTGCACGGCCGGCGGCCGAGCGGGCGGTGGGCGCTGGCGACCACGGCGGCGGTCTGCGGGTGCGCGGCGCTGATCGGCGGCGGCGGCGCGCAGGCGGGCGGGCAGATGGTGTCGGGGGTGCTGTTCGCGCTGCTCGGCGGCCTGCTCTACGCCTTCTACGCGGTCTCCGCGGCCAGGGCCATCGAGAAGGGGGCCGAGTCGGACGCCGTGATGGGCGTGCTGTTCGGCGGCGCCGCCCTGGTCATGCTGCCGGTGCTGCTGGTCAACGGCGTCGGCTGGCTGGGGGAGCCGCGCGGGCTGCTCGCCGTGCTCTACCTGGGCCTCGGCACCACCGCGCTGTCCTACATCCTGTACGGGCGCGGCCTGCGCACCACGCCGGTCGCCACGGCCTCGACGCTGGCGCTGGCCGAGCCGGCCGTCGCCGCGCTGCTGGGCCTGCTGGTGCTGGGCGAGCGGCTGGCCCCGCTGTCGATCGCCGGGCTGGTGATGCTGGTGCTCGGGCTGGTGGCGGTGGCCGTGCCGGAACGCGGCAGAGCCCGGGGCAGCGAGCAGGGCAGGGAAACGGCACTAGCATCACAGCCGTGATGTTGCCCCTCAAACCCGTCTCCACGGTCGGCGCGCTCGCCGACGCCCTGCGCACCCGCGTGCTCTCCGGCGAGATCGCGCCGGGCACGCCGCTGCCCGAGCAGGAGATCGCCGCGTCGTACGGCGTGGCCAGGCCGACCGTGCGCGAGGCGCTGGCCGGCCTGGTGCACGAGGGACTGCTCAGACGGGAGCGCAACCGCAGCGCTTATGTCCCCGAGGTGACGATCTCGGACCTCCAGGACCTCATGTACGTGCGCCGCCCCCTGGAGGACCTGATGGCTCAGGCCGTGGCCGGCCGCCGGGTGCCCGACGCCGAGGCCGCGCTGCTCAGGTGGGCGGAGCTGCCGGCCGACGCGCCCTGGTCGGCGACCGTCGCCGAGCACATGGCCCTGCACGAGGCGCTGATCGAGGCGGCCGGCAGCCGGCGGCTCGAACGTCTCTACGCCACGCTCGCCGCCGAGACCAGGCTCGGCATGGTGCGCCTGCGCCAGGTCTACCGCGACCGGGACGTCCTGATCCGCGAGCACCGCGAGCTGCTCGACGCCATCGCGGCCGGCCCGGTGGAGGCGGCGCGGGCGGCCGTCGCGGCGCATCTCAGCCACAACTGGGGCAGTCCCGAGCTTCCTTGAACGGGTGGCTCATGTGCGTCATTGAGCGCGAACCCTTGCGGGACGGCCCCGGAACTCGCAAGAATCGCGGCCATGCACGGCAACCCGATGCCGGACTCCTACGTATATGTCACCGAAGAGGGCGTCACCCGCCACTACGCCGACGGCAGCGTCGAAGCCCTCGCGTGGGAGGACGTGGTGGAGGTCCGTGTCGCCACCGAATCCGGGGAAGACGTCCACTACATCCTGCTCGATCGGGACGGTGAAGGCTGCGTGGTGCCGCGTTCCGCGACCGATGCCACCTTTGTCGCCCGGCTACGCTACTTGCCCGATTTCGATCTCGACCGGCTGAACCTGGCCGCCGATTCCGTGCGTGACGGAGTTGTGGTCGTGTGGCGCAGCCCTGATCCGCCGTCCGCATTGCCGGACCTGGAGTACGACTAGCGGCTCCGCCTCCCGGTCACCTGGCGAAATGTCGCCATAAACCTCACATTTTCTCGCTCTGATGCTGCACTTTTGGATCGTTCCGTCAACCCCCGAAACCCCTAGATCGACGTCCGATTGTGGACATTTCCCGTTATTCCCCAGGTTGGAATCGATCTTTACTCTTTAGTGGGGGCCGCCGCCCTTGATAACGCATGGGTCATTGTCAACCTATGCGGCACAAGGAACGTCCTGTTATCGCGGTGAAAGCAGTTATCACAGGGTGGTGCTATGAGGGTGGGGACTGGGGAGTCCACTGCTGTGCTCCTCGAGGCCGCGCCACGCCTTGAGTCCAACATCTGGACCCGGGCGTATCTGCGGCTCCTGTTAGGCGGGGACACGGCGTGCGCGCTGTTCGCGTGCGCGTGCGTGCTGGGCGTACGCCTGGCCTCCGGCGTGTACGTGCCGATCGCCGAGTACGTGCTCGGGCTCGGCCTGCTCGTCGTCTGGCCGGTCGCGCTCATGATGGCGGGCGCGTACCGTCAGCGCGCCAACGGCGAGGGCACCGAGGAGTTCAAGGCCGTCTTCACCGGCGGCATCGGGCTGATGGCCACCACGGCCATCCTGGCCTACGCCACGCAGACGGCCATCGCGCGCAGCTTCGTCATGGCGATGCTGCCGCTGGTGCTGCTGGCCACGCTCTACTTCCGCTACCGCATGCGCAAGCGGCTTCATCGCAGGCGGGCGATCGGCGAGTACATGCGGCAGGTGATCGCGGTCGGGCACCGGGAGTCGATCCTCGACCTCGTCGTGCAGTTCCGCCGCCAGCCGCACCACGGCATGCAGGTGGTGGGCGCCTGCCTGCCGCACGACACGCTCGACGTCGACCTCGACGGCATCCCCGTGATGGGCTCCTTCGGCGACGTCGCCGAGGTCGTGGCCCATTCGCGGGCCGACGCGGTGGCCGTCCTGGCCTGTCCCGAGCTGGACGGCGCGGCGCTGCGCCGGCTGGCCTGGAGCTTGGAGACCGCGCGCACCGACCTGTTCGTCGCGCCCGCGCTCATGGACGTCGCCGGCCCGCGCATCAGCATCAGGCCGGTGGCCGGGATGCCGCTGCTGCACGTCGAGCACCCGGAGTTCGACGGCACCCGGCAGCTCGTGAAGGCGGCCTTCGACCGGCTGGTGGCCGGCGCGGCCCTGCTCGTGCTCGCGCTGCCGCTGCTGACGCTCGCCCTGGTGATCAGGCTCACCAGCCGGGGGCCCGCGCTGTTCCACCAGACCAGGGTGGGCAGGGGCGGCCGGGAGTTCCGGGTGGTGAAGTTCCGCACGATGGTGGTGGACGCCGAACGGCTCAAGCACCAGCTTCTCGCGGCGAACGAGTTCGACGGCGTGCTGTTCAAGATAAGGAACGATCCAAGGATCACCCGCGTCGGCGCGTTCCTGCGCCGCTACTCGCTGGACGAGCTGCCGCAGCTGCTCAACGTCATCCGTGGTGAGATGTCCCTCGTCGGCCCCCGGCCGCCGCTGCCGGAGGAGGTCGCCAGGTACGGCGCCGACGTGCGCCGCCGTCTGGTGGTCAAGCCGGGCATGACCGGCCTCTGGCAGGTCAGCGGGCGCTCCGATCTGACGTGGGAGGAATCCGTCCGGCTCGACCTGCGCTACGTGGAGAACTGGTCACTCCTGCTCGACCTGCAGATCCTGTGGAAGACCTGGTCCGTCGTCACCCGTGGAGAAGGGGCTTACTAGCAGTGAAGGCACTCGTGCTCGCCGGAGGGTCGGGCACACGGCTCCGGCCCATCACGCACACCTCGGCCAAGCAGCTGGTCCCCGTCGCCAACAAGCCGGTCCTGTTCTACGGGCTGGAGGCCATCGCGGCGGCCGGGATCCGGGAGCTCGGCCTGGTGGTCGGGGACACGCAGGCGGAGATCGAGACGGCCGTGGGGGACGGCTCGGCGTTCGGGCTGCAGGTCACCTACCTCCGCCAGGAGGCGCCGCTCGGGCTGGCCCACGGCGTGCTGATCGCCCGCGAGTTCCTCGGCGACGACGACTTCGTCATGTACCTGGGCGACAACTTCGTCGTCGGCGGCATCAACGACCTGGTGGACCGGTTCGCCAGGGAGCGGCCCGCCGCGCAGATCATGCTGACCAGGGTCGGCGATCCCGGCCAGTTCGGGGTCGCCGAGCTGGACGCGAAGGGCCGGGTGGTCGGTCTGGAGGAGAAGCCGGCCCGGCCCAAGAGCGACCTGGCGCTGGTCGGCGTGTACCTGTTCAGCCCGGCGATCCACGCCGCCGTCGCCGAGCTCAAGCCGTCGTGGCGGGGAGAGCTGGAGATCACCGACGCCATCCAGTGGCTGATCGAGGCCGGGCTGCGCGTGGAGTCGTCGGTGATCTCGGGATACTGGAAGGACACCGGCAACGTCACCGACATGCTGGAGGTCAACCGGCTGGTCCTGGAGTCGGTCGAGCCCGGCGTGCGCGGGCGGGTCGACGAGGCCAGCGAGCTGATCGGCCGGGTCGTGGTCGAGCCGGACGCGGTGGTCGAGCGCTCCCGCGTGGTCGGCCCGGCGATCATCGGCCGGGGAGCGCGCGTCCAGGACAGCTACGTCGGGCCGTTCACCTCGGTCGGCGCGTCGTGCGTGGTCACCGGCAGCGAGATCGAATACTCGATCCTGCTGCCCCGGGCGTCCATCGACGGCGTCGGCCGGATCGAGGCGTCACTGATCGGCCACGACGTCGAGGTCACCCGAGCGCCCAACACGCCCAGAGCCCACCGTCTCGTGCTGGGCGATCACAGCAAGGTACAGATCACTACATGACAAGAATTCTGGTGACCGGCGGCGCGGGATTCATCGGCTCCCACTTCGTCCGGGGGCTGCACGACGCGTACGTCACGGTCCTCGACAAGCTCACCTACGCGGGGAACCGGGCCAACCTCGAAGGGGTGCGGCACGAGTTCGTCCACGGCGACATCTGCGACGCCGAGCTGCTGCGCGAGGTCGTCCCCGGGCACGACCTGGTGGTGAACTTCGCCGCCGAGTCCCACGTCGACCGGTCGATCGAGGGCGCCGCCGCCGAGTTCATGCGGACCAACGTGCTCGGCACCCAGACGCTGCTGCAGGCGTGCCTGGAGGCGGGCACGCCCAAGGTCGTCCAGGTCTCGACGGACGAGGTCTACGGGTCGATCGACATCGGCTCCTGGGACGAGTCCGCGCCGGTGCGCCCGCGTTCGCCGTACGCGGCCAGCAAGGCGGGCGGCGACCTGATCGCCCGCTCGTACGCGATCACCTACGGCCTGAACGTGTCGATCACCCGCTGCGGCAACAACTACGGCCCCCGGCAGTACCCGGAGAAGCTGATCCCGCTGTTCGTCACGAACCTGCTGCGCGGCCGCCCGGTCCCGCTGTACGGCGACGGCGGGAACGTGCGCGACTGGATCCACGCCGAGGACCACTGCGCCGGCATCCGCCTGGTCGCCGAGAAGGGCGAACCCGGCGAGATCTACCACATCGCCGGCACCGCCGAGCTGACGAACAAGGAGCTGACCGCCCGCCTGCTCGAAGCCTGCGGCCGCGACTGGGACTCGGTGCGCCACGTCGAGGACCGCAAGGGCCACGACCGCCGGTACTCCCTGGACGACAGCAAGCTGCGCAAGCTCGGCTACCGCCCGGAGATCCCGTTCGACCAGGGGTTGAAGGACACCATCCGCTGGTACGCCGAGCACCGCGACTGGTGGCCCGCGTGACCGGGCGCCTGCCATGAGGTGGCTCGTCACGGGCGGCGGCGGGATGCTGGCCGCCGACGTCCTGGAACGGGCCGCGCTGACCGGCGAGCCGGTGCTCGCGCTCGCCCGGTCCGAGCTCGACCTGTGCGACCGGCGCGCGGTGCGCGACTTCGTCGCCGCCTACCGGCCGGGCGTGGTGGTCAACTGCGCCGCCTGGACCGCCGTGGACGACGCCGAGACCCACGAGGACGAGGCACTGGAGATCAACGGGCACGCGGTGGGCTGGCTGGCCGCGAGCTGCGCGCGGGCCGGGGCGCGGCTCGTGCACGTCTCCACCGACTACGTCTTCGACGGCACCGCGCCGGGCCCGTACCCGGAGGACGCGCCGACCGCGCCGGTGAACGCGTACGGCAGGACCAAGCTCGCCGGCGAGCGGGCGGCGCTGGAGCACGGGCACCACGTGGTGCGCAGCGCCTGGCTGTACGGCGCGGCCGGCCCCAACTTCGTCCGGACCATGATCAGGCTGGCGGCCGAGCGCGACACCGTGGACGTGGTCGACGACCAGCACGGCCAGCCGACGTGGACCGCCGACCTGGCCGACTATCTGGTACGGCTGGCGCGCTCCGAGCTGCCGCCGGGCGTCTACCACGGCACCAGCTCCGGGGAGACGACATGGTGCGGCCTGGCCAAGGAGATCTTCACGCTGCTCGGCCTGGACCCGGACCGGGTGCGCCCGGTGAGCTCGGCGGGCTTCCCCCGGCCGGCCCGGCGGCCGGCCAACAGCGTGCTCGCGCACACGAAGGGAGAGCCGATCCGGCACTGGCGCCAGGCGCTGCGCGCGGCCTGGCCGGTGCTGACCCGCGGGCGCCGGTGCGGCGTCGCGTAGGCGGCGCGGTGCTGTGGATCATGGTGGCGGGCCTCGCGGGCTGGGCGGGGCTGCGGCTGCTCGGGTGGGAGCCGAAGTTCCTGTGGTCGCAGCTCGTGTCGTTCACGCCGTACGCGGCGGCGTTGTCGGTGGTGCCGCTGGCGTTCGCGCTCTACCTGCGCGCCGGGGCGCTGATCGCCGCCGCGCTCGCCGTGACCTGCGCGTTCGCGGTGGCCGTCGTGCCGCGCGCGGTGCCCGAAGGCAACCCGCCGGCCGCCGGGCCGGTGCTGCGGGTGCTGGCGGTCAACCTGCTGCACTCCTCCGTGCTGCCGCCGGTGCTGGTGGAGACGGTCGAGCGCGAGCGGCCCGACGTGCTGCACCTGCTGGAGTTCACCGGCCTGATGCGGGAGCGGGTGGAGGAGCTGGGGCTGACGCGGCTGCTGCCGTACCGGATCGTGCTGCCGGGGGAGGACTCGTCGGGGGCGGCGATCTACTCGCGGTACCCGTTGCGGGCCGCGGACTCGCCGATCGCGGCGCCGCCCTTCGAGGAGAGCCCGCGCCACCTGCCCGCCGTCGTCACGCTGCCGGGCGGGCGGGAGGCCGAGATCGTCGCCGTGCACGCGTGCGCGCCCTCGGAGGGCTGGCGCACGGCCTGCTGGGCGTCGAGCATCCGGGCGCTGCCGCCCGCCGGCGGCCGCCTGCGGATCCTGGCCGGGGACTTCAACTCCACGCTCGACCACGCGGTGCTGCGCGACCTGATCGCCACCGGCTACCGGGACGCCGCCGACGTCACCGGAAAGGGGCTCTCCATGACCTGGCCCTACTACGAGCAGCCGCGGCTGTTCCCGAAGGTGGCCATCGACCACGTGCTGGCCGACCGGCGGATCGCGGTCCGGAGCTTCCAGACCCTGCGGGTGCCGCGGACCGACCACCGGGCCACGCTCACCGAGCTGGTCCTTCCTTGATGTGACGTTTCCGGAGCTGAGACCGATATGTCATGGACACCCAGGGGGACGGATGACGAGGTTGCCGGAGCGGAAGACGGTGTTCGGCACCGTGCTGGACGCCCTCACCATGAACCAGGTGATCGCCCGCTGCGTGGCGGCCGTCGCGGAGGGCGGCAGGCTGACCATCGGCGTGGTGAACGCCGCCAAGGTCGTCAACATGCGCGCGGACGCCGCCCTGCGCCAGTCGGTGCTGGACAGCGACCTCGTGCTGGCCGACGGGCAGGCGGTGGTCTGGGCGGCGCGGGCGCTCGGTCACCGGATCCCCGAGCGGGTGGCGGGCATCGACCTGTTCACCGAGCTGATGGCCGAGGGCGACCGGCGCGGCTACCGGGCGTACTTCCTGGGCGCGACCGGTGAGGTGCTGGCCGGGGTGCTGGACGAGGTGCGCACCCGCTACCCGGGGCTGGCCGTCGCCGGCTCCCGCGACGGCTACTTCGCGCCGGAGGAGTCGGCCGAGGTCGCCGCCGAGATCGCCGCCTCGCGGGCCGACCTGCTGTTCCTGGGCATCACCTCGCCGAAGAAGGAGATCTTCATCCGCGAGTGGGGCGAGCGCACCGGGGCGCGGATCATCCACGGCGTGGGCGGCTCGTTCGACGTGCTGGCCGGGCGTACCCGCAGGGCGCCGGTGCGCTGGCAGCGATTAGGGCTGGAGTGGCTCTACCGCATGCTCCAGGAGCCGCTGCGGCTCGGGCCGCGCTACGTGCGCACCAACGGCAGTTTCCTGCTCCTGGTGGTCAGGGAGTGGGCCGGTGTCAGACGCAGGATCGAGGAGACGACGTGACGGATCACCGGATCGCTCTGCTGAGCTCCGGCCACCAGGACTTCGTGCGGGGCATGCTGGACCTGTCGGTACGCGGCCTGCCCCCCGGCTACGCCGACGGCGGCTTCGTCTTCACCCGCCGGGGCCGGCGACAGCCCGACGGCACGTGGACGGCCGTGCCCGAGGGGCGCAGCATCCGCTACTCCGCGATCGTCGCGCTCGGCGTGGCCACCCTGGAGGAGGCCCGGCAGCGGGCGGCGCTGGCCGGCGACGACGTCCTCGACCTGGTGGGGAACCTGGTCAAGCGGCTTCCAGAGGTGAGCGGCGCCGGCGACGCGGCGCTGATCTGCTGGGCGGCGGCCGAGGCCGGGCACGCCGACCTCGACCTGGCCCTGAGCCGCCTGGCCGAGCTGGACGCGGGTGGGCAGATCCACACCGTCGAGGCGGCGTGGGTGCTGGCCGCCCTGGTCGCGGCCGGGGTGCGCGACGGCCGGGCCGAACGCGCCCGCGAGCGGCTGCTCGGCGGGCTGGCCGGCAACCGGCTCTACCCGCACGCGCTCGGCCGCGGCCCGCTGGTGCCGCGCTACCGGGCCCACGTGGGCTGCTTCGCCGACCAGGTCTACCCGCTGCAGGCGCTGGCCCGGCTGCACGCCGCCACCGGGGACGCCGAGGCGCTGCGGGCCGCCGAGCAGGTGGCCGCGGGCATCTGCCGGGCGCAGGGGCCGGAGGGGGAGTGGTGGTGGCACTACGACGCCCGTACCGGCTCGGTGGTGGAGGGGTATCCGGTGTACAGCGTGCACCAGCTCTCCATGGGGCCGATGGCGCTGCTGGACCTGGCCGACGCGGGCGGCACGGCGTACGTGGCGGAGATCTCCAAGGGGCTCGACTGGATGATCGAGCGGCCCTCGTTCGTGCTCGACGACCTGGCGCTGACCTGGCGGAAGGAGGCCAGGGCCGATCCGCGCAAGCTGGTGCGCGGGCTGCGGGCGATGGCGACGGGGGTGCACAAGGAGATGCGGCTCGGCGTCCTGGACCGGGTCTACCCGCCGGTCGCCGTGGACCGGGAGTGCCGGCCGTACGAGCTGGGGTGGTTGCTGTACGCGTGGCTGGCCAGATGCGGACAAAGCGCGTGACTTAGCCCTGGATCGGTGCGATAGATCGATCCAGGGCTCGGGGGATTTTTCCGTTTCAAGGGGGTTCCCGTGTTACGGCGGCTTCGCCATGCGCTTTTTTCCGTCCTGCTGATCACGACCGGGCTGGCGATCGTCGCGCCGCCGCCCGCGCAGGCACTGCCGGGCAGCTTCCAAAGACAGGTGGTCTTCAGCGGCCTGACCAATCCGACCAACATCGAGTTCGCCTCGGACGGCCGGGTGTTCGTCGCCGAGAAGAGCGGCCTGATCAAGGTCTTCGACTCACTCACCGACACCACGCCGACGATCTACGCCGACCTGCGCACGCAGGTGCACAACTTCTGGGACCGCGGGCTCCTCGGCCTGGCCCTGCACCCGGACTTCCCGGCCGACCCGCGCATCTACGTGCTGTACTCCTACGACGCGGTGCCCGGCGGCAGCGCGCCGCGCTGGGGCGCCGCGGGCGTGAGCGCCGACCCGTGCCCGACCCCGCCCGGCGCGACCGGTGACGGCTGCCTGATCACCGGGCGGTTGTCCGTGCTGGCGCCCTCGGGCGGCTCGGTCGCCGAGACGCCGCTGATCACCGGCTGGTGCCAGCAGCACCCCAGCCACTCCGTCGGCGACCTGGCGTTCGGCCCCGACGGCATGCTCTACGCCAGCGGCGGCGACGGCGCCAGCTTCAACTTCGCCGACTACGGCCAGGACAACGTGACCAGCTCCGACGTCACGCCGGACAACCCCTGCGGCGACCCGCCCTCGCCCGTGGGCACCGCGCTCAGCCCGCCGGCCGCCGAGGGCGGCGCGCTGCGCTCGCAGGACCTGCGCACCGGCGGCGACCCGGCGGGCCTGAACGGCAGCATCATCAGGGTCGATCCGGACACCGGCGCGGCCGCCCCCGGCAACCCGAACGCGGGCAGCAGCGACCCCAACGCGGCCAGGATCATCGCCTACGGCCAGCGCAACCCGTTCCGCATCACCGTACGGCCCGGCACGAACGAGATCTGGGCGGGCGAGGTCGGCTGGAACACCTACGAGGAGATCAACCGGATCGCCTCGCCCACCGGCCCGGTCAGCAACTTCGGCTGGCCCTGCTACGAGGGCCCGGCCCGGCAGGGCGGCTACGACAACCTGAACCTGACGCTCTGCGAGAACCTGTACGCGGCGGGCCCGTCGGCCGTGACGCAGCCGTACTTCGCCTGGAACCACGCCTCCAAGCCCGCGCCGAACGACCCGTGCCCGTCAGGCGGATCGTCCTCCAGCGGCGTCGCGTTCTACGAGGGCGGCTCCTACCCGCACGCCTACGACGGCGCGCTGTTCTTCTCCGACTTCAGCAGGTCGTGCGTCTGGGTCATGACCAAGGGCGCGAACGGCCTGCCCGACCCGGCCACGGTGACCACGTTCGACTCCGGGATGCCCGCCGTGGAGGTGCAGACCGGCCCCGGCGGCGACCTGTTCGCGGTCGACTACACCAACGGGCAGATCGTCCGCTACATCTACGCCAACCACCCGCCGTCGGCCGTCATCAGGGCGAGCGCCACCGCCGGCGTCGAACCCCTCACGGTGAACTTCACCGCCGCCGACTCCAGCGACGCCGACGGCGACCCGCTGACCTTCCAGTGGGACCTGGACGGCGACGGCGAGCTCGACGACTCCACCGCGACCGCGCCGTCCTTCACCTACAGCCAGCGCGGCTCCTACGTCGTGCGGCTGCGGGCGAGCGACGGCCATGGTGGGCAGGGGGACGCCACCGTCACGATCAACGTGGGCAACACCTCGCCGCAGGCGACGATCAACACGCCGTCCACCGGGCTCACCTGGGCGGTCGGCGACACGATCGCCTACTCGGGCTCCGCCACCGACGCCCAGGAGGGGACCATCCCCGGCTCGCGGATGGTGTGGAAGCTGAGCCTGATGCACTGCCCGCTCACCTGCCACGAGCACGAGATCACCTCGACCACCGGCACCAGCGGCACGTTCGTCGCGCCCGACCACGAATACCCCTCCTACCTGAAGCTCTCCCTGACCGCGACGGACGCGCAGGGCCTCACCGACATCAAGAGCGTGGTGCTGCAGCCGAAGACGGTGAACGTCGGCTTCGAGACCTCGCCTTCCGGCCTGCAGATCGGCTTCAACAGCGAGCAGTCCGTGACCCCCTTCACCAGGACGGTGATCGTGGGCTCCCACAACTCGATCTCCGCGCCGTCGCCGCAGAGCGCGGACGGCTTCACCCACACCTTCGCCTCCTGGTCCGACGGCGGCGCGGTCAGCCACGACATCACCGCCCCGGCCACCGGCGTGACCTACACGGCCACCTTCGAGCGGGCCCAGGGGCCCGACGGGCTGGTGGCCGCGTACGGGATGAACGAGGGCGCGGGCACGGCGGTCGCCGACTCCTCCGGCAAGGGCAACGCCGGGACGGCGGCGAGCACCACGTGGAGCACGAGCGGCAGGTTCGGCAAGGCGTTGTCGTTCGACGGCACGTCGAGCTGGGTGACCGTGGCCGACTCGGCCTCGCTGCACCTGACCGGCGGGATGACGCTGGAGGCGTGGGTGCGCCCGACCAGCGTGACGGGCTGGCGGACGGTGCTGATGAAGGAGTTCGGCGCCGACCTGGACTGGGCGCTCATGGCCAGCGGCGGCAGCGGCCCGGCGGCGTTCGTCCACACCTTCGCGGGTACGAACGCGCAGGCGCCGGGCAACCTGCCGCTGAACACGTGGAGCCACGTGGCGGCGACCTACGAGGGCAGCCGGCTGCGGCTGTACGTGAACGGCAGCGAGGTGGGCGGCACCTCGATGTACGGCAACCTGCGCACCGGGACGGGCCCGCTGCGGATCGGCGGGAACAGCGGCTCCGGCGAGCACTTCAGCGGCCTGATCGACGAGGTGCGGATCTACGACCGGGCGCTCACCCCGGCGCAGATCGCCACCGACATGAACACCCCCGTCGGCCCCCAGGGACCGCCCGACACCACGCCGCCGACCGCGCCCGGCCCGCTGACCGCGACCGGCGGCCCGGGCAGCGCGCAGCTCGTCTGGACGCCCGCGACCGACAACGTCGGGGTGACCGGGTACACCGTCCACCGCTCCTCGACCGCGGGGTTCACCCCGTCGGGGGCCAACCAGGTGGGCTCGACCGGCGGGCCGGCGTTCGTCGACTCGGGGGTCGCGCCGGGCACGTACTACTACCGGGTGGTGGCCTTCGACGCCGCCAGCAACACCGGGCCGCCGTCCAACGAGGTGTCGGCGGTCGTGACCCAGCCGCCCGCCGTCAGCGGCCTGGTGGCCGCGTACGGCATGAACGCGAGCAGCGGCACGGCCGTCGCCGACTCCTCCGGCGCCGGCAACAACGGCACCGCCACCGCGGCGACCTGGGTGGCCGGCAAGTACGGCCAGGCGTTGTCGTTCAACGGCACGTCGAGCTGGGTGACCGTGGCCGACTCCGCCTCGCTGCACCTGACCGACGCCATGACGCTGGAGGCGTGGGTGCGCCCGTCCAGCATGGACGGCTGGCGGACGGTGCTGATGAAGGAGTTCGGCGCGGACCTCGCCTGGGCGATCATGAGCAGCGGCAGCAACGGCAGCCCGTCGGCCTTCATCCACACCTCCTCGGGGGTGAACGCTCAGGCGCCGAACTACCTGACGTTGAACGCCTGGAGCCACGTGGCCGCCACCTACGACGGCTCCACGCTGCGGTTCTACGTCAACGGCGTGGAGGTGGCCACCAACCCCACGGGCGGCGACCTGCGCATCGGTACGAGCCCGCTGCGGATCGGCGGGAACAGCGGTTCGGGTGACTACTTCAGCGGCCTGATCGACGAGGTGCGGATCTACAACAAGGTGCTCACCCGGGCCCAGATCGGCACCGACATGAACACGCCGGTCAGCTAGCTCCGGCTGCTCTCGTCGCGCAGCCAGGTGGTGTAGTCGCCCGCGCGGATCGCGCGGGCGGCCCGCCGCCTGGCCAGCACGGCCATCGCGGCGAAGACCACCGCCGCGCCCGCCAGGCGCGGCTCCTTCGCCACGATGGCCGCCAGGTCGCGCGGGCCGGTGCGCTCGCCCGCGCCGGCCGAGGTCCGCTCCAGCTCGGTGACGCTGGTCATGGCGCGGACCCGGCGGCGCAGCAGGTCGGCGACCGTGCGCGGCGGATGGATCACCACGCGGGCGGTGCCGACGATCACGCGTTCGCCGGGCGTGAACGCCAGCGAGGCGGTCAGGTCGTCGGCCATCACCGGCGGCAGCGCGCGCAGCCGCTCGTTGCCCGCGCCGTTCACCGCGATCACGCCCCGGGCGAACAGCCCGGCGCGGACGTGCGGCAGCCGCGTCCAGATCGCGTAGTAGGCGCGCACCGGCCACGGGCGGTCGGCCAGCGTCAGGTCCCGCTCCGGCGCGGCGGCGAGCGGCCCGTCCGGCGCGGCCAGCACGGCCGCCAGCGCGCGCGCCGAGGCCGTGCTGAGCTCGATGTCGGCGTCCACGTACAGGCGGGGGTAGCCGCGGGCGGCCGCGTCGCCCAGGCGCAGCGCCGCGCTCTTGGACGGGACGGGCGTGGTCAGCACCCGGACGTCGTACGGCCGGGCCACCTCCGCCGTGCCGTCGGTGCAGCCGTTGGCCACGACCACCACGTCGAACTCGCCGGGCGCAGCGTCGCCGAGCAGGCCGTCCAGCAGCCGGCCGAGCACCTTGGCCTCGTTGTGGGCCGGGATCACGACGCTCACCACGACGGGAGGATCCCCGCGTCGCGGGCCTGCTTGAGCGTGGGGGCGGCGGCGTCCTTCGCCGACAGGACCGGCTCCACGTCGATCGGCCACTCGATGGCGAGGTCGGGGTCGAGCGGGTGGATGCCGTGCTCGTGGGCCGGGTCGTACGGGGAGGAGCAGAGGTAGACGACCGTGGCCGACTCGCTGAGGGCCATGAAGCCATGACCCAACCCCTCGGTCAGGAAGATGCCCTGGCGCGAGACGTCGTCCAGCCGCACCGCCTCCCACCGCCCGTACGTCGGCGAGCCCACGCGGACGTCCACCACGACGTCCAGGGCCTCGCCCGCCACGCACATGACGTATTTGGCCTGGCCGGGCGGCACGTCGGCGAAGTGGATGCCGCGCAGCACGCCCCGGCCGGAGACCGAGCAGTTGACCTGGGCCAGCTCGATCGAGCGCCCTGTCGCCTCCCGCAGGTCGGCGGCGCGGAAGCTTTCCAGGAAAACGCCCCGGGGATCGCTGAGGATGCGGGGGGTGTAGAGCAATGCTCCATCGATGCTCAGGCGTTTCATGAAGACACTTGTAACACTCATTGCCGCTCACCCGAAGTATGGCTGTGGGTTTCCAAAGGGGGAAATCTTGTCATTTCTGGGTGGGGCCCTTTGTTGATGACATCGTGCCGGTTGTGCGGCTCGACGGACCTGGTCGGCGTGGTGGATCTCGGGGCGACACCGCCCTGTGAGCTCTTCCTCACGGCGGAACAACTCGATCAGCCCGAGCTCACCTATCCCCTTCATCTGCGGGTTTGCACGGGCTGCTGGCTGGCCCAGATCCCGCCGTTGATCACACCGGAAGAGACATTCACCGAATACGCCTACTTCGCGTCATTTTCTGCCTCCTGGGTGGAGCACGCGCGGCGGTTCGTCGACGCGGCCGTGGAACGGTTGAAGCCGTCGTTCGTGGTCGAGGTGGCCAGCAACGACGGCTACCTGCTGCAGCACGTGGTCGGACGCGGCATCCGGTGCCTCGGCATCGAGCCGTCGGCCAACGTGGGGCAGGCGGCCAAGGACAAGGGCGTGCCGACGCTCACCGCGTTCCTCACCCCGGAGACGGGCGCGTCGGTGCGGGACGGGAACGGTCCGGCCGACCTGGTGGTGGCCAACAACGTCTACGCGCACATCCCCGACGTCATCGGCTTCACCAAGGGGCTGCGCGCCCTGGTGGCCGACGACGGATGGGTCTCGATCGAGGTCCAGCACCTGCTCACGCTCGTGGAGCTGAACCAGTACGACACGATCTACCACGAGCACTTCCAGTACTACACGGTGGCCTCCGCGCAGCGGGCGCTGGCGAGCGGCGGCCTGACCCTGGTCGACGTCGAGCTGCTGCCCACCCACGGCGGGTCGATCCGGCTGTGGGCGCGGCCTTCGGGCAGCCCGTCCGGCCGGGTGCTCGACGTGCTCGCCAGGGAGAAGGCCGCCGGGCTGCACGACCTCTCCGGTTACGCGGGGTTCGCGGAGCGGGTCGCCCGCGTCCGCCGCGACCTGCTCCGATTCCTGATCACCGCCGCCGAGGAGGGCAAGACGGTCGCCGGGTACGGCGCGCCGGGCAAGGGCAACACGCTGCTCAACCACTGTGGCGTCCGGCCGGATCTGCTGGCCTACACCGTGGATCGCAATCCGTACAAACACGGCAGGTTCACGCCGGGCACCAGGATCCCGATCGCTCCGCCGGAGCGCATCGCCCAGGACCGTCCGGACTATGTGCTGGTCCTGCCGTGGAACCTGCGCGAAGAGCTCACCGCTCAGCTCTCCTATGTGCACGAATGGGGAGGCCGGCTGGTCTTCCCGATCCCACACCTGGAGGTCGTGTGAAGGTTGTCTTGTTCTGCGGAGGATTCGGCACCCGGATGCGGACCGGTGTGCCGGGCGAGGTGCCCAAACCGATGGCGCTCGTCGGTCCGCGACCACTGCTCTGGCACGTGATGCGCTACTACGCCCACTTCGGACACAAGGAGTTCATCCTGTGCCTGGGGTACGGCGCCCACCACATCAAGGACTTCTTCCTCGGCTACCAGGAGGCCACCTCCAACGACTTCGTGCTGCGCGGCGGCAAGGTCGAGCTGCTGTCGAGCGACATCTCCGACTGGTCCATCTCGTTCGTGCAGACCGGGACGGACTCCCCGATCGGGGAGCGGTTACGCCGGGTCCGCAGCCATCTGGGCGACGACGAGGTGTTCCTCGCCAATTACGCCGACGTGCTCACCGACGCGCCGCTGCCCGAGATCATCGACCGGTTCACCGAGTCCGGCGCGGCCGCCTCGATGATGGTGGTGCCGCCGTCCCAGACCTTCCACTGCGTGGACGTCGGCGAGAACGGGCTGGTCGGCGGCATCTCGCCGGTCAGTGAGATGCCGGTGTGGGTCAACGGCGGCTACTTCGTGCTGACCCAGGAGATCTTCGAGCACATCCCTGAGAACGGCGACCTGGTCGCCGACGGCTGCGCCGAGCTGGCCAAGCGCGGACGCCTGCTGGCCTACCCCCATCGCGGCTACTGGCGGCCCACCGACACCGTCAACCAGCGCATGGAGCTGGACGAGGCGTACTCGCGCGGCGTGCGCCCGTGGGCTCTGTGGGAACGGTCCCGGTGATCGGACTGCGTCCCGGGGGCGTGACCTCCGTCGTGGCGCTCGCCGCGCACTGCGACGACCTGGCGATCGGAGCCGGCGGCAGCCTGCTGACGATCTGCGCCGCCCGTCCCGGCGTGCGCGTGGACGCGCTGGTGCTGTCCGGCGGCGGGACCGAGCGGGAGGACGAGGAGCGCGCCGCGCTGGCCGACTTCTGCCCCGGCGCGGACCTGCGGGTGAGCGTGCTCAAGCTGCCCGACGGCTACCTGCCGGCCCGCTGGGAGGAGGCCAAGGCCGCGGTCGAGGAGCTGCGCGCCCGCACCGAGCCCGGCCTGATCCTGGCGCCCTGGCGCGGCGACGCCCACCAGGACCACCGGGGGCTGGCCGAGCTGGTGCCCACCGCCTTCCGCGACCACCTGACGCTCGGCTACGAGATCGTCAAGTGGGACGGCGACCTGGCCGCCCCTGCCGTCTACCAGCCGCTCACGCCGGAGGTGGCCGAGCGCAAGGCGGACCTGCTCCAGCGCCACTACGCCTCGCAGCGGCACCGCCCCTGGTACGACCGCGAGGCGTTCCTGGGGCTGGCCCGCATCCGGGGCATCGAATGCCACACGCGGTACGCCGAGGCGTTCCACGTGTCCAAGCTGACCGTCGATCTGGAGAACTGATGCGGGTACTTCTCACCGGCCACCAGGGCTACCTGGGCAGCGTGATGGCCCCCGTCCTGGCCGAGGCCGGGCACCAGGTCGTCGGCCTGGACTCCGGCCTGTTCGCCGACTGCGTGCTCGGGCCCGAGCCCGAGCCGGTCGAGGCGCACGCCGTGGACCTGCGCGACGCCGGGCCCGAGCACGTCGCCGGGTTCGACGCGGTGATCCACCTGGCCGCCCTGTCCAACGACCCGCTCGGCGCGCTCGCGCCCGACCTGACCTACGACATCAACCACCACGCCTCCGTACGGCTGGCCAGGCTGGCCAAGGACGCGGGCGTGCGCCGCTTCCTGTACGCCTCCACCTGCTCGGTCTACGGCGCCTCCGGCGGCGCGGACCTGCTGGACGAGGAGGCCCCGCTGCGCCCGGTCACGCCGTACGCCGAGTCGAAGGTGCGGGTCGAGGACGACCTGACCGCGCTGGCCGACGACGACTTCACCCCGGTGTTCCTGCGCAACGCCACCGCCTTCGGGTTCTCGCCGAGGCTGCGCGCCGACATCGTGCTGAACAACCTGGTGGGCCACGCGCACCTGACCGGCGAGGTCCGGGTGTTGTCCGACGGCACCCCGTGGCGTCCGCTGGTGCACGCCAGGGACATCGCCGACGCGTTCGCCGCCGCCCTGACCGCGCCGCGCGAGGCCGTGCACGCGACGGCCTTCAACGTGGGCACCGAGGCCAACAACGTGACCGTGGCCGAGATCGCGGCCGAGGTGGTCGCGGCCGTCCCCGGCTCGACGCTGACGATCACCGGCGAGACGGGCGCCGACCCGCGCTCCTACCGCGTCGACTTCTCCCGGATCAGGTCCGCCCTGGGCTACGAGGCCCGCTGGACGGTCAAGGCGGGCGCCGTCGAGCTCATCGACGCCTACCGCGAGCACGGCCTGACCCGGCACGACTTCGACCGCCGCTTCACCAGGCTGGCCCGGCTCGCCGACCGGCGCGAGGCCGGCACCGTCGACGCCACCCTGCGGCCATGACCGGCCCGGAGATGCACGACCTGGTACGGCGGCTCTACCCGCTGTGCCGCAGCATCACCGGCGACGGCCTGCGCCGCACCCTGGAGATCATCGGCGGCTCGATCCCGCTGGAGATCACCGAGGTGCCGACGGGCACGCAGGTGCTCGACTGGACGATCCCCCGCGAGTGGAACATCCGCGACGCCTACGTCAAGGACGCCGCCGGGAACCGGGTCGTCGACTTCCGGCGGAGCAACCTGCACGTCGTCGGCTACAGCGCGCCGGTCGAGGCCACCATGTCGCTGGCCGAGCTGCGCGGACGCCTGCACACGCTGCCCGGCCAGCCGGACCTGGTGCCGTACCGGACCAGCTACTACGCCGAGACCTGGGGCTTCTGCCTGAGCCAGAACACCCTGGACGGGCTGGCGGAAGGCCCGTACGAGGTCAGGATCGACTCCACGCTCGCCGACGGCCACCTGACCTACGGCGAGCACGTGATCCGGGGCCGCAGCTCGCAGGAGGTGCTGATCTCCTGCCACGTGTGCCATCCCTCGCTGGCCAACGACAACCTGGCCGGGGTGGCGGTGGCGGTGTCGCTGGCCCAGCGGCTCCTCGACCCCTGGTACACCTACCGGTTCGTGTTCGCGCCCGGCACCATCGGCGCGATCACCTGGCTGGCGCTCAACCGCGAGCGCGCGGACCGGATCAGGCACGGCCTCACGCTGGCCTGCGCCGGGGACGCCGGGACGATCACCTACAAGCGCAGCAGGCGCGGCGACGCCGAGATCGACCAGGTCTTCGC
The DNA here is from genome assembly GCF_053596515.1 of Nonomuraea sp. NPDC001684. Taxonomy (NCBI): domain Bacteria; kingdom Bacillati; phylum Actinomycetota; class Actinomycetes; order Streptosporangiales; family Streptosporangiaceae; genus Nonomuraea; species Nonomuraea sp. NPDC001684. The sequence continues at coordinate 69,665 of NZ_JBSFGJ010000001.1, read as the reverse complement.
GCACGTGCTCAAGGACCGGCCGCACACCCTCCTGGACTTCTCGCCCTACGGCTACGACGAGCGGCAGTACTGCTCGCCGGGGTTCGACCTGCCCGTGGGCTCGCTGACCAGGACGCCCTACGGGGGTTACCCGGAGTACCACACCTCGGCCGACGATCCGGACTTCGTGCGGCCCGAGGCCATGGAGGACACCCTGGAGACGCTGTGGAGCGCCGTGCGGGTCCTGGAGGGCAACCGCCGCTACCAGAACCTCAGCCCGTACGGCGAGCCCCAGCTCGGAGCGCGCGGCCTGTACGGCTCGCTGGGCGGCCGCAGTGACACGAAACAGGCCCAGATGGCGATGTTGTGGGTGCTCAACCTTTCCGACGGGCGGCACAGCCTGCTCGACATCGCGGAACGGTCGAACCTGCCGTTCCAGGCATTGGCGGACGCGGCGAACGCCCTGCAGAACGCGGGCCTGCTGAAGGAGTGGGTGGATTGAGCCTGGCGCTGAAAGTCGGCGACGTGGTCGAGGTTCTCAGTGCTGAAGAGATCCTGGCGACCCTCGATGAGCGCGGAGAGCTGGACAGCCTCCCGTTCATGCCGGAGATGCTGCGGTTCTGCGGGCAACGGCTGACCGTCCACAAGGTGGCCAACAAGCTCTGCGACACGATGACCAGGACCGGGATGCGGAAGATGGAGGACGCCGTCCACCTGACCGGCTCCCGCTGCGACGGCACGGCCCACGGCGGCTGCCAGACGGCCTGCCTGCTCTACTGGAAGACGTCCTGGCTGCGGAAGGTCGACGGGCCGCCCACGGCCGAGGAGCGGGTCCGTCCCGAGCGGCCGCTGCTGCCGCTGCTGGAGGTCAACACCCGCAAGGAGCCCGCGCCGGACGGCGAGGAACGGTTCCGCTGCCAGGCGACCGAGCTGCTGCGGGCCGCCCCCGAGCTGCTGCCGTTCCGCAGCATGGGCCAGTACGTCACGGACGTCCGGGTGGGCAACGCCGGGATCGCCTCGACCGTCCGGACGTTGTTCTTCGGCCTGTTCAACCGCTACCAGCGGCTGTCCAGGAGGTTCCCCCGGGCGCTGCGCTTCAGGGGCGGCCTGGACTGGGGGTTCGTGCAGCCCGGCCCGCACACCGGCCCGGCCCCCACCGGGACGACCGACCTCCAGCCGGGCGAGCTGGTCCGCGTCAAGTCCAAGGACGAGATCGTCGCCACGCTCACCACCAAGGGGTTCAATCGGGGGCTGGGCTTCGAGGAGGACATGGCCCGGTCGTGCGGCAAGGTCGCCCGGGTCACCGCGCGGGTCGAGCGCTGCATCGACGAGAAGACCGGAAAGCTACTTGAGATGAAAAATCCGTGCATCGCCTTGGACGGAATCATCTGCGACGGTGTGTACAAGTCCAACTGCCCCCGCGCGTTCATCCCGTTCTGGCGGGAGATCTGGCTGGAGCGGGTCAACGAGCAAAAGTAGGGCACAGCATGGTGGATCAGGCGAGCCCGGACATCAGTGACATTGGGCGCAAGGCGGGTCGAGGGGCGGTGTGGAGCCTGCTCGGCACGCTCGTCACCCGTGCGGGCTCGTTCATCCTCGGGCTGATCCTGGCCCGGCTCCTCGCACCCGCGGACTTCGGCACGTACGCCGTCGCGCTCGCGGCCACCCAGTTCGTCATGGTGGTCAAGGACGTCGGCGTCATGTCGGCCGTCGTGCAGTGGCGCGGCCGGCTGGAGGACATCGCGCCCACGGCCACGACGCTCACGATGATCTCCGCGCTCGGCCTGTACGGGATCTTCTGGGTCGGGGCGCCGTACTTCTCGGCGCTGGCCGGCAGCGCGGAGGCCACCACCGTGGTGCGCATCCTCACCGCGGTCATCCTGGTCGAGGCGGTCACGGCGGTGCGCAGCGCGGCCCTGCTGCGCTGGTTCCGCACCGGCAAGAACGCCAAGGCGGTGCTCGCCGGCTTCCTGGTCAACGCGCCGGTGGCCATCGTGCTCGCGGTCAACGGCGCCGGGGCCTACAGCTTCGCCTGGGGGCAGCTCGCCGGGGCCGTGGTCACCGGCGTCTTCATGCTGATCTACGCCCGGCTGCCCTACCGGCTGGGGTTCGACCGGAACGTCGCGGGCCGGCTGCTGAGGTTCGGGATCCCCTCGGCGGCCGGGATCGCCCTGGAGGTCCTGCTGCTCAACGTGGGCTACATCATCGTCGGCAACATCATGGGCGATGCGTGGCTCGGGTTCTACCTGATGGCGTTCAACGTGTCGAGCTGGGTGCCCGGCATCATCGGCAGCGCCATCCGCATGGTGTCGATCGCCGGCTTCTCCCGGCTGGCCGAGCGGGACGAGGAGTCGCTGTCGATCGGCGTCCAGCGCAGCGTGCCGCTGCTCATCGCCATGGTGCTGCCGCTGGCGGTGTTCATGGCGGTGCTGGCGCACTCGCTGATCATCTTCATCTACGGCCCGCAGTGGGAGCAGTCCGCCGGGGTGCTGCGCTTCCTGGCGGTCCTGATGGTGGTGCGCATGCTCACCGCCTTCGCGCTCGACATCCTGAACGGCCAGGGCGCCACCCGCTCGACCGTCTGGATGAACCTCGGCCACGCCGCGGCGATGATCCCGGCGGTCATCGCCGGCACGCACCTCGACGGCATCCGGGGCGCCGCGATCGGCCAGGCGGCCGCCGCCGTGCTGGTCGCGCTGCCGCTGGCGATGATCGCCGTGCAGCGGGCGGGGGTCCGGCTCGGGCCGGTGCTGCCCGGTCTCGTACGCCCGGCGGTCGGGGCGGTGGTCTGCGCCGCCGTCATGCTCGGCCTGGCGAGCCTGACCCACGGCAGCCCGTTCGTCCAGCTCGCCCTGGCCGGCGGCGGCGGACTGCTGGCGTACGTGCTGGTCGTGGTGACCCGCGACCAGTTCCACCTAGTGAGCGCCCGTCTGGTGCGGCTGCTGCCCGCCCGCGCGCGCTGACCCCGAGGAGAGACGATGCTGGTGTCCATCGGAATCCCGGTACGCAACGGCGCGGACCGGCTGGAGACGGCCGTGCGCTCCGCGCTCGCCCAGGATCACGCCGAGCTGGAGGTCGTGATCTCGGACAACGCCTCCACCGACGGCACGCAGGAGCTCTGCCGCGAGCTGGCCCGCCAGGACGACCGCATCGCCTACCACCGCCAGCCCCACGACCTGCACGTGGTGGGGAACTTCGTGGAGGTGCTGCGCCGCGCGCGCGGCGAGTTCTTCCGCTGGATGGGCGACGACGACCTGCTCGAACCCGACTACGTCTCGCGCACGCTGGAGCCGTTCCTGGCCGACGAGCGGCTCATCCTGGTCACCTCCGACGTCCGGTACACCGGCGCGGACGGGACCGTCCACGAGCCGCGCTACCGCGGCACCCGGATGCTCTCCGACGACCCGGTCGACCGCCTCGACGAGCTGTGGGACGTGGTCACGACCCAGCACCACGGCCTCGACCCCCTCTACGGGCTGATGCGGCGCGAGCGGGTGGCCGCCGTGCCCAGACCGCTGATGATCCGCGAGGACGAGGTCTACGCCACCATGCTCGCGCTGACCGCGCCCTGGGGGCACGTCCCGCGGGTGCTGGCCCATCGCAACCTGCGCGAACGCCGCCTGTCCGGGATCGCCGCGGCGCTCGGCGTGCCCGCCTGGACCGCCCATTTCGCCACCACGCTGCAGTTCCGGGCCATGCACCGGGCCCTCGGCGGCACGGAACTGTCGGCGGAGCAACGCGCCCGCGCGCGGGCCGTGCTGCTGCGCACGTACTGGCGGCGTCAGCAGCAGATGCTGACGCACCGCAGCCGCAAGATCGCCGGGTTGGCCGCCCGACTCGTCTCCTCGAAAGGGTGAAACCCTCGTGCTGATTCGCATCGTGCGGCTGCTCATGCAGCCGGGCCGCATCCTGCTGGCCGTCCTGCGGCGCCTGCCGTTCGGCTCCCACGAGCTGCGCTGCGCGCTCGACCTCTATCCGCGGCCGCACTACGCGTACGGCGTCCAGCAGGCGGCCGAGCTGGCCAGGCGGCTCGGCGTCGGCCGGATCAGCGTGGTCGAGTTCGGCGTCGCCGGCGGCGCGGGCATGGTCGAGCTCAACCGCATGGCGGCGCTGGCGACGGCCGCGACCGGCGTCAAGATCGACGTGTACGGCTTCGACACCGGCGCCGGCCTGCCCAAGCCCACCGACTACCGCGACCTGCCCTACATCTGGCGCGAGGGCGACTTCGTCATGGACGTCGAGGCCCTGCGCGCCCGCCTGGGAGCGGCGCGGCTGATCCTGGGCAACATCGAGGACACCGTCGGGGAGTTCCTGGACGGCGAGCACCCCGCGCCCATCGGCTTCGTCTCGATCGACGTGGACTTCTACTCCTCGACGGCGGCGGCGCTCAGGCTGTTCGCCGGCGACCACCGCTACTTCCTGCCCCGCGTGTTCGTCTACCTGGACGACACCGTCGGCGACGACGACCAGGTCATCCACAACGACTACGTCGGCGAGCTGAGCGCGATCCGGGAGTTCAACGAGGACAACAAGGCGATGAAGCTGGCCCCGATCCACGGCCTGCGGCACAAGCGCCCGGTCCCGGCCCCCTGGAACGACAACATCCAGGCGCTGCACCGGTTCGACCACCCCGACTACTCGACCTATGTCGCCCGTCCGGACACCGAGACACAATTGCCGCTGTAATTCCCTGTAACGAAGAAGCGGGCACCGGCGAGAGAAAGGAAAAGAACGACGCGAGGGGGTAAATCTCGCTATGTCCGTTATATTAACCAATAGCCGAATTCGGGATGATGTTCGGCGCCAAATGATCTTCAAAGGGGACGTGTTCCTCTACTCCGCCACCCCCGCCTCGACCAAGCTGATCGAGTTCGCCCGCGAGCTGATCGAGGAGGCGTTCGGAGCACGCGACCCCCAGACCGCCCAGCACGAGATGCCGGTGGAGGACTTCGCCGCGCTGCTCGCCGAGCTCAAGCCCCGCTTCATCCATCATCCCACCAGCAAGAAGCTGATCCGCGCCCTGCTGGAGGAGCTCGGCATGGCGCTGGACGAGACGTACTTCGACGTGCCGCGGCTGCGCACCTCGACCGCCGACCACTACCTCGACTCGGGCATCTCCTACGCCTACCACGCGCACAGGGACTGCTGGTACTCCGCGCCGTTCTGCCAGGTCAACTGGTGGATGCCCATCTACGAGGTGGTCCCGGAGAACGTCTTCGCCCTGCACCCGCAGTACTTCGACCGTCCCGTGCGCAACGGCAGCGGGCGCTACGACTACGCGGAATGGACGGCGGTGAGCCGGCCCACCGCCGCGCAGCACGTCCACAGCGACACCAGGGAGCAGCCCAAGCCGGAGGAGGCGCTCGACCTCGACCCCGAGCTGCGGCTCGTCCCGGAGCCGGGCGGCATGATGCTGTTCTCCGGTGCGCACCTGCACTCCACCGTCGCCAACACCTCCGGCAGGACCCGGTTCAGCATCGACTTCCGCACCGTCCACATCGACGACGTCCGCTCGCGCGCCGCCGCCCCCAACGTGGACGCCGCCTGCCGCGGCACCACCCTGCGCGACTTCCACCGGGCCGACGACCTGTCGCGCATCCCCGAGGAGCTCGCGGCGGCCTACGAGGCCGAGGCGCTGGCGAAGATCACCTGATCCGGGTCACCTGAACCGCGCCCGCGCGGCCTCGCGCAGGCTCCGCCAGCCTCTGTGCCGCTGGAAGGGCAGCTCGAAGACGGACGCGAACAACCACGCCACTCCCACGCTCGCCGGCACGGCCAAGGCGAGCGTGAGGAGGAAGGCGGGCATCCCCGGCGGCACGCGCGGCGCGACCACCAGCCGGTTGACCATGACGACCAGCGGCGCGTGGATCAGATAGAGGCTGTAGGAGAACGAGCCGAGCCGCCGTACCGGACGGGTGTCGAGCAGCCGGACGAGCCAGGAGGGCCGGCCCGTCGCCACGCCGGCCAGCAGCAGGCCGGCGGCGGGACCGACCGCGAGGTCCACCCAGAAGAAGTGCCCGACCACCCACTCCGGACCGGCCGCCACGACCAGCGCGAGCACCGGCAGCGCGGCCGCCGCGGCCAGCCAGTGCCAGGGCGGCCGCCCGGTGCGCTCCGACGCCCGCACCACCCCGGCGCACACCGCGCCCACGGCGAACAGCGCGGCGAACTGCGGGGTCAGCCGCATCAGCAGCTCCACGGCCGGCACGTACGGCGCCAGCGCCCCCACGGCCACCACGACCAGCGTCACCGCGCCCAGCATCACCGCCGCCCCCCACCGGCGCAGCACCAGCACCATCAGCGGGAACACCAGGTAGAGCTGCGCCTCGACGGCGATCGACCACATGGCGCCGTTGGGGCTGGGGGAGCCGAAGACGTCCTGGAGCAGCAGGCCGTAGATGAGCACCGACTGCCCGGTGGGCGCCTGCTGGCCCGGCTGCGGGATGACCGTCCACGCGATCACCAGGCTGAACAGCAGCGCCGCCCAGTACGGCGGCAGGATGCGCCAGGCCCGCCGGTTGAAGAACGCGGGGATGCTGCCCAGCCGCCAGCCGGACCGGGCGGGCGAGACCGCGAGGGAGAACCCGGACAGCACGATGAACACCACGACCGCGAAGTGCCCGTAGAGCAGCCACCCCGTCCACCAGGGCGCGTCGTTGACCGGGAACCCGGGGAACGACAGCAGCCAGCAGTGGTGCAGGACCACGAACAGCGCGGCCAGCCCCCGTAACCCGTCGAGCCCGGCGAGCCTGCTCCGTGTCGCCGGACGCTCAGTTGTCAGCCCCACCGAAAGCCCCCGTCGCCGTAGTCGTAGGTCTATCGCGGCGATCACGTCCGATGTAACCGATCTGGGGGGATGTAACGTCTGCCAGTGATTGGGCGATGGTCCGCTATAGGGCAAGTTCGCTGATGCGGGGGAACGTACCAAAATGGAGTTCTGGAAGGCGATTCTTGGTCTTCTCCGACGAATTCTGATAGGCCCGCCGCTGATCCTCCTGTCGATCCTGGTGGGCGGCGTGGTGTACCTCGTCCTCCCGGCCCACTACACGACCGACGTCTCCCTCGTCCTCGCGACCCCGGTGAACGGCGGCACGGTCAACAGCGACAAGACCAAGCAAGGGCTGACCAACCCCTTCCTCTCCTTCAACGACGCGCTCAAGACCGGTGCCAGCATCGTCATCCTCGCGATGAACACCCAGGACGTCTGGACCGAGCTCGGCGCCCCCAAGGACGGCCCGACCGAGATCACCATCGACGACGGGCGCACCAACCCCAACGTCCTGGACATCAACGGGCCCTACATCTACATCAGGGTGGACAGCGAGTCCCCGCGGCAGGCCACGACCGTGCTCATGGCGGCCCGCGAGCGCGTGGCGAGCGAGCTGTTCAAGTGGCAGAAGACGCTCGGCGCGCCGCCGAACACCTTCATCACCTCCACCGACATCGTGCCGCCGTCCAAGCCCGAGGCCGACCACAGCGCGAACTGGCAGGGGGCGATCGGCGGCGCGCTGCTCACCCTGTTCCTGGGGCTCGGCATCGCCTACGGCGTGGTGGTCCGGCGCGAGCCCCGGCAGCGCCGGCAGCCCGAGCCCGCCGCCCCGGCCGCGCCTCCCGCCGCCGCTCCCGTTCCGATTCCGGTGCCGGCTCCCGTTCCGGTGCCGGCTCCCGAGCCGGTCGAGGTCCAGGCGGCCGAGCCCGCCGAGCTCCCGGTCCTCGACGAGGACAGCTCGGCCACCATGGAGTTCCCCGCCTACCGGGCCGGCCCGCTGTCGCCCGTCCCGGGGCCGAGGAAGGCGAACCAGGACGACGGCGAGAAGTGAGGGCCCGCCATGGACTTCTGGGCGACGGCGAAGATCCTGTTCAAGCGCTGGTACGTGACGGTCCCCGCGTTCCTGCTCACGGTCGTCACGGCCCTCGGCGTGTTCGCCGTCGCGCCCAAGACCTTCATCTCCAGCTCGGCGCTCGTGCTGACCCTGCCGGTGACCGGCGGCAGCGTGCCGAGCGACCCCAAGTTCCCCAATCCGCGCACCAACCCCCTGGTCTCCTTCGACCAGGGGCTCAGCATGACCTCCTCGATCCTCATCCAGGCGCTCAACACCCCCCGGACGGCCGCCGAGGTCGGCGCGCCCATCGGCGGCGACGTCACCCTCAAGATCACCAGCGGTGGCACCAACCCCGAGCTGATGCCCGCGACCCCGTTCATCGTGATCATCTGTGAGGCGCCGACCGCCGAGCTGGCCCACGGCATCGTCGTGAAGGTCACCGCCCTGGCCCAGAAGGAGCTGCGGGCCCGGCAGCAGCAGGTCAAGGCGCCGCCCACCACGTACGTGACCGCCACCGTCGTGGTGCCGCCGACCGCGCCCGACGAGAAGAAGGGCAGCCGTATGCGCAGCGCCGTCATCACCGGCGCGCTGGCGTTCTTCATGAGCCTGTTCGCCGCCTTCGCCGTCGAGAGCTTCGCCCGGCACCGCCGTTCGCGCCGCCGGGCCGGGGGCGGTCCCGTGCGGTTCGAGCCCGCGCTCGCCAACGGCGCCAGGACGCCGGCGGGACACGAAGGATGACCGGCACCGTCCTGCCGCGGCGCGCCGACGGCGCCACCCTGGCCTGCCTGTTCGTGCTGTTGCTGCTGATCCTGCCGGCCCGCCTGGCGGTCGCCGGGCTGCCGCTCTCGCTCACCCCCGCCGAGATCATGGCCCTGTTCATGGGCGTGGTGTGGGTGTGCGCCCAGATGGTCGGCACGACCGGCGTCGCCAAGGGCGGCAACCCCGTCCGCACCTCGATCTTCGTCTACGGCATGCTCCTGCTGGCCGTCTACGGCTACACGACCTACCGCTACCTGCCCTCCGACGAGCTCAACCTCGCCGACCACACGCTGGTGCTCTACCTGGGGTACGCGAGCCTGCTGCTGGTGATGTGCGACGGGATCGGCAGCCGCGAACGCCTCGACTTCGTGCTCAAGGCGGTCGTCATCGGCGGCACGTTCGCCGCGATCGTCGCGTTGCTGCAGTTCCGGCTGGACTTCGACCTCACCGAGTACATGCGCGTCCCGGGCCTGCGCCACTCCTCGGTCGAGGAGGTGCCGACCGTGATCTCCCGGTCCGACCTGCGCAGGGTCGCCGGCACGCTCGGCCACCCGATCGAGTTCGGCGCGCTGTCGGCGATGCTGCTCCCGCTGGCCGCCCACCTCGGCTTCCAGGCTCGCAGCCGGGGCCAGGCCGCGACCCGCTGGTGGGTCTGCGCGGCCGTCATCGCGGCCGGCCTGATGTTCTCGGTCTCCAGGACGGCCGTGCTCGGCCTGGCCGGGGCCGGGCTGATCCTGCTGCTCGGCTGGTCCAACCGGCGGCGGATCGTCACCATCGGCGCGTTCGTGGTGTTCCTGGGCGTCATGAAGGTGCTGGCGCCGGGCCTGATCGGCACGTTCTACAACCTGTTCGCCGGCGCGGGCGAGGACAGCAGCGTCATCTACCGCACCCACGACTACCCCTTCGCGATGCGGGAGTTCGCCAAGAGCCCGTTCTTCGGCCGCGGCCTCGGCACCTGGTACCCCTTCAAGCACCAGGTGTTCGACAACCAGTACCTGCTGTCCCTGGTGGAGACCGGGGTGGTCGGCGTGCTGGGGTTCGTCGGCGTGATCGGGTGCGGGATCGTCGTCGCCCTGCGGGTGCGCCGGATGAGCACCGACCCGAACGTGCGCAACCTCGGCCTGACCATCGCCGCCTGCCTGGTGATCCCGCTGCTCGGCGCGGCCACCTTCGACCTGCTGTCCTTCCCCGGCATCACCAGCGTGCTGTTCCTGCTCGTCGGCGCGGCCGGGGCGCTGATGCGGTTCGAACGCCGCGATCAGGCGGCGAGAACGGCCCTGAGCTCCTTCCACGTGCCCGCCGACCTGTCGCGCTCGCTGATCGCGGTCACCGGCAACGGCCACGGCAGCGCGAGGTCGGGGTCGTCGTAGCGGACGGCCAGGTCCTCGGCCGGGTCGTGCTCCCTGTCGATGCGGTAGCAGACGTCGGCCTGCTCGGTCAGCGCCTGGTAGCCGTGCAGCACGCCCGGCGGCACGTACAGGTTGGCGAAGGTCACGTCGTCGAGCCGGACGGCGACGTGCGAGCCGAACGTCGGCGACCCGGGCCGCGCGTCCACCAGGACGTCCAGCACCGCGCCGCGGGCGGCGCGCACCAGCTTGGCCTCGCCGCGCCCCGACCGGCCGTGCATGCCCCTGATCGTGCCGAGCCGCGAGCGCGACTGGCTGTCCTGGACGAACGCCGTGTGGTCCAGCCCGTGCTCGGCGGCGATCACGGCGTCGAAGGTCCTGGTGAACAGGCCGCGGTCGTCGTGGCTCGGCGTCGGCACGAACAGCAGCGCGCCTTCGAGCCCCAGTCGCTCGACTCTCATCGTGTTCCTCTCCTGTGGAAGGGCTCGCGGCTCCTGTGTGAGGGTCCGCGGTTCAGCCCGGCAGGGCCCGCAGCCGGCGGGACGGCCTGAGCAGGGCCACGACCGAGGCCCTGGCCGTACGCCGCCCGGCCGCCGCCCGCATCGCCTCGCCGAGCAGCACCGCCAGGTAGAAGCCCGCGGTCGCGACCCGGCCCCGGCGCCGCCGGAACAGCCGGACGCGGTTGACGGTGAGCAGCGCGGCCAGCATCGGGCTGGTCTTGGCCTCGCCGCCGATGTGCTCGACCACGGCGGCCGGCTCGTACCAGAGGGTCCAGCCGGCGTCCGCGGCGCGCAGCGCGTACTCGGTCTCCTCGCTGTAGAGCAGGAAGGACTCGTCCCAGGGGCCGAGCCGGGCCAGCGCCGTGGCCGAGACGAGCATGGCGGCGCCGGTGGCCCAGTCGGCCGGGCCGGGACGTTCGTAGCGGGCCGGATCGACGACCATCTCGCCCAGCGTGCCGATCCGGCCCGCCAGTCGGCCGCCGACCAGCGACTCGGCCAGCGCGCGGCGTACCGCGGGCGTGCGGCGCAGCGAGTGGTGGAGCACCCCCTCGGTGCTGACCAGCCGGGGGACCGCGATGCCGGTGCCGGGCCGGTCGAGGGCCGCGGCCAGCACGGCCAGCGCGCCGGGGCGCAGGCGGCAGTCCGGGTTCAGGACGAGCACCGCGTCGAGGTCGTCCAGGTCGAGCGAGGCGACCCCGGCGTTGATCGCCGCGGCGTACCCGGCGTTCCGGCCCACCTGAAGGGGCCGTACGGGCAGGCCGGCGGCCTGTTCGGCGATGGCGAGCGAGTCGTCCTTGGAGGCGTTGTCGGCCACGACGACGTCGGTGAGCCGGACCCCCTTCGCGCCCTCGGGCAGGGAGGCCAGGCAACCGCCGAGGACCGGCGCGCTGTTGTAGGTCACGATCACGATCGCGACTCGGGGAGAGCCGGGCGTCACATGTCGCCATCGGCGGCCGGGAATGGATCGTTACAGGTAACAGAAGGCACTGATGAGGCGATGAGGAGGTAGGGGCCGGGTGTCGTAGGAGACGGAGACACATTCCATGCAGGATCTGCAGGCTTTCACCTTCCACCGGGACGAGCTGTTCCCGCTGGCGGACAAGTACTCCGAGCAGTTCCGTACCGCCTCGCCGTTCCGTCACGTGGTCATCGACGACTTCCTGCCGCCCGAGGTGCTGGAGCCCGTCCTCGACGAGTTCCCCGAGCCGCGCGACGCCACCTGGCAGCGGTTCGACAGCGCGCGCGAGGTGAAGCTGGCGCTGGCCGACACCGAGCGCATGGGGCCGGCCACCCGGCGCCTGCTGGCCGAGTTCAACAGCGGCGTGTTCGTCGAGTTCCTGGAGCGGCTGACCGGCATCACGCAACTGGTCTCCGACCCGCACTTCGAGGGCGGCGGCCTGCACCAGATCCGGCCCGGCGGCTTCCTGAAGGTGCACGCCGACTTCAACCGCAGCCGCCGGCTCAACCTCGACCGCCGGCTCAACGGCCTGCTCTACCTCAACAAGGACTGGCAGGAGAGCTACGGCGGCCACCTGCAGCTGTGGAACAAGGACATGACCGAGTGCGAGGGCAAGATCCTCCCGGTCTTCAACCGGTTCGTGCTGTTCGCCACGACCGACGACGCCAACCACGGCCACCCCGACCCGCTCACCTGCCCGGACGACCGGGCCCGCCGCTCGATGGCGCTCTACTACTACTCCAACGGCAGACCCGACGACGAGGTCACCGACGACCACACCACGCTGTTCAAGCAGCGGCCGGGCGAGGCGTGGAGGAGCAACCTGCGCCAGGTCGCCAAACGCTGGACGCCGCCCGCGCTGGCCGACCTCGTCGGCGGCCGGAGGACCAAGGGCGAGTGAGGCCGTACGTCCGAGGGGGCTGGTGCCTCGTCGCGGTCCTGGTCGTGCTGCTGGGCGGCTGCACCGGGTCCCCCGGCGGGCCCGAGGTCACCCGGTCGCCCGCCGCGGCCACGTCCAGGCCGGGCACGCCGTCGCCGTCGAAGCCGGCCGAGCAGGGCTGGCCGGGCGCGCACAACACCGGCGTGCCCGAGGGGATGGCGCTGCGCAAGTCAGGATCGATCCGGGTGACCAGGAACGGCACGGTGATCGACGGCGTCGAGGTGACCGGCTACATCACGGTCGAGGCCGACGACGTGGTCATCCGCAACACGCGGGTGCGCGGCACCAAGGGCTGGTGGGGCATCCTCCAGCGCGAAGGACGCACCGGCCTGACGGTCGAGGACACCGAGATCTTCGGCAACGGCAGGGCGCGCACCCAGTTCGGCATCCTCAACCAGGGCAAGCTGATCACGATCCGCCGCGTGGACGTCCACACCATCTCCAACGGCATCCTGACCCAGCAGGGCCTGGTCGAGGACTCCTACGTGCACGACCCGAAGTACTACTCCGGCGACCACACCGACATGATCATGTCCACCGGGCCGCCCGCGCCCGGCACCGAGCTGGTCATCCGGCGCAACACGGTGATCAACACGCTCGACCAGACCGGCGCCATCGCCCTCTTCCAGGACTTCGGCGTGGTCAAGGACGTGACGGTCGAGGGCAACCTGCTGGCCGGCGGCGGCTGGTCGCTGTACGCCGGGGCCGGGGTGAAGGGGAAGTCGTCCAACATCAAGGTGATCGGGAACGTGTTCAGCCGCCGCGTCTGGCCCAAGGGCGGAGCGGCGGGGCCGGTTTCATATTGGGATAAAGACGGGCCCGGAAATCGATGGCAGGGGAACACCTGGGAAAACGGCGGCACTGTGACGCCGGGATGACGCCTCTCTGTCGGATTTGCCGCGATAGATGAGAAACATGAGCTTGTTGTGAATTTGGAGGATAACGAGTTTATTTCGGTAAAAGGCACCACTTCTTCTTTCGGCATGGCTACTCTCTCCCCTTGGGGGACTCGGACTCGGCCACGATCGGAAGGAGTCGCCTGTGTCGCGGCATCGAAGAGGGAAGAGACGTACCGGCTGGTTATCCCTGGCCGGGGTCTCCGTGGTGGCGCTGCTGGCCGGCGGGTACGGCCTCGTCGTCTCCGACGTACTGGAGCCCCGGGCCGTCCTGACGGAGGCCAGTGGGGCGAGCGGCGCGGCTTCGCCGCAGGCCGCCGCCGGCCGGCGAGCCCGGCCGCGTCCCACCACCCACAAGCCCCGGCCCACCAGGACCCGGAGCCAGGAGCCCAGGTGGTGGCCCAGGCGGCCCACGAGGAAGCCGACCGCGCGCCCGACGCGCCGTCCCACCCACCGGCCGACGCACCGCCCGACGCCGACCGGCACCCTGCCCGGCACCCCACCGGGCACCCCGCCCGCGACGCCCACGACGACGCCCACGACGACGCCCACGGTGAGCCCTCCCGCCACGCCGACCGTCACGGCCACCCGCACCCCGACCCCCACGGGCACGCCGCCCAGCGAGTCGCCGACCCCGACGCCCACCAAGACGCCCACCGGCACCCCGACGGCGACCCATACGGCGACCCCCACGGCCACCAAGACGCCGACCCAGACCCCGTCCCAGACGCCGACCCAGACCCCCACCAAAACCCCCGCCTCCACCCCGCCCCCCGGCGGCGGCGGCTGGCCCGGGGCGGGCAACACCGGCGTCCCCGACGGCACCGACCTGGTCAAGAAGACCGGCTCGATCGTCATCAAGGAGGACGGCAAGGTCATCGACGGCTGGGACGTCACCGGTGACATCACCGTCGAGGCCGACAACGTGACCATCCGCAACACCCGCGTCCGCGGCCAGAGCGACTACTGGGGCATCCTCCAGCGCGAGGGCTTCTCCGGCCTGAAGGTCGAGGACAGCGAGATCTTCGGCAACGGCAAGGTGCGCACCCAGTTCGGCATCCTCAACCAGGGCAAGCTGATCACGATCCGCCGCGTGGACATCCACACGATCTCCAACGGCATCCTCACCGACCAGGGGCTGGTCGAGGACTCCTACGTGCACGACCCGAAGTACTACTCCGGCGACCACACCGACATGATCATGTCCACCGGCACCGCCGCCCCCGGCACCGAGCTGGTCATCCGGCACAACACGGTGATCAACACGCTCGACCAGACCGGCGCCATCGCCCTCTTCCAGGACTTCGGCGTCACCAGGAACGTCACCGTCCAGGGCAACTTCCTGGCCGGCGGCGGCTGGTCGCTGTACGCGGGCGCCGGCCGGAAGGGCCTGTCGTCCAACATCAAGGTGATCGACAACGTCTTCAGCCGCAAGGTCTGGCCGAAGGGCGGCTACGCCGGCCCGGTGTCGTACTGGGACGCGAACGGGCCGGGCAACGTCTGGAAGGGCAACTCCTGGGAGGGCGGCGGCGCGACCATCATGGGCACGGACTGACCCCGGCGAGCCTGGGCCTCAGCTGCGGACCGCGATGACCGACTTCACCAGCCCGGCCAGCCGCTCGAAGCGCAGCCGCGACTTCGGGAAGTAGTGCCGCATCTCGGTCACGCTCAGCAGCTCGACCTCCATGGCGATCATCCGGGCGGCGTCCCGGTCGGAGGTCGGCGTGTGGACGAGCGGCCAGCGGCGCAGGATCGTCGTCCGCGCGGCGAGCGGCAGGAACTGGAAGCCGGGGAACAGGAAGTGCGGTTCGACCGGGAAGTACCGGTAGGGCGTCTGCACCCAGTGGCGATCGGCCATCTCGTGCACGGTGTCGGCGAACCGCTGCCGGCGCTGGTGTCCGCCGACGTGCTCGATGACGGCGTTGGAGAAGACCAGGTCGTAGCGGCTGCCGCGGATCGCGGGCGGCAGGTCGCAGGCGTCGGCGACGTCGGCCCGCAGCCAGGACGGCAGGTCGGCGGGCGGCTGTTCGAGGTTGACGATGTGCACGTGCGCGGGCCTGACCGGGGCGCGCATCCAGGCCCCGGCCGTGCCGCCGAGGTCGAGGACGTTCATCCGGTCGAGGTCGGGGAAACGGGCGGCGAACCATTGCCACCTGCGTGCCCGCGCCTTGGCTCCCAGCGAGTCGGGAGCGTCCACGAAACGACTGCGCAGGGCGTTCAGGCGGCTCATAAAGGCAACTCCTCCGGCCGGAATAAGTAGCCCCATGCTCGCAGAATTTCGCCCGTCCGGCTAAGAGGGCCTTTCTTCGTGACATTCTTGGGATGCATACCAATTGACCGTCCGGCGCAACCCTTCGTCCAATTCCGTGGCAGGGCGCCAGCCGAGCCGGTCCGCCGCCGGGACGATGTCGGCGACCTGCGTGATGTCGTGCGGACGGTCGGGCGCGGCGCCGAACTCGGGCCGCGTGTCCGCGCCCGTGATGCGGTAGAGCCGCTCGACGACCTCGTGGGCGGCGGTCCGTACGCCGGTGCCGACGTCGAGCGTGTGGCCGACCGCCTTGTCGGACTCGCCCGCCAGCACGAACGCGTCGACGACGTCGTCCACGTAGATCCAGTCGGCGAGCTTGGCGCCCCTGGTCAGCCGGGGACGTTCGCCGCGCAGCAGGCTGAGCGTCACGTACGGCACCAGCTTGGTGGTGTCGGGCTGGGCCGGGCCGTAGACCATGCTGGGACGCAGCACGGTGACCGGAAGGTCCCAGAGCCGGTGGTAGAGCCGCGCGTAGCCGGTGGCGGCCCACTTGGACATCGCGTACGCCGACGAGGGCGGCGCATGGTCGTTGCCCGGCCGCGGCTCCTCGATCGAGCCGGTGAACACGGTCCGGACGCCGTGCTCGCGCGCGGCCGACAACACGTTGACCGCGCCCACGACGTTGCTCTCCAGCGTGGCCCGGACGACCTCGTCGCCGCGCGACCCGGTGACCTCGCCGGCGAGGTGGAACAGCAGGTTCGGGCGTACCGACCGGAACAGCCGCGCGGTGTCGCCGGCGTCGTTGAGCCGGGCCTGGTGCCAGATCTCCCCGTGGCGGGCCTGCTGTGGCCGCCGGCTGACCGCGTGCACCTGCGCGCCGAGCACGCGCAGACGCGCGGCCAGGTGCGATCCGATGAACCCGGCCGCACCCGTCACCAGCACCACGGCCTCAGGCCAATACGACATCGTGGATTGACCTCCGTGGAAGATGGAGCCGTCGGGCCGACGGCTCCATCTAATACACGAACTAGCCGATGCGCCAGGTGTCTCCACCCATGAGCAGCTCGCTCAGGTCGCCGGGGCCCTTCTGCGCCACGGCCTCCTCCAGCTGGTCGGCCATGAGCACGTCGTAGGCCGGGCGGTCGACCTGGCGGAAGATGCCGATCGGCACGTGCTCGAAGGCCGGCTCGTCGAGCCGGCTGAGGGCGAAGGCCACCGACGGGTCGGGGTTGTGGGCGTCGTGCACGAGGATCTGCTCCTCGCTCACGCCGTCCCTGGCGACGACCTCGATGCCGCCGTTGGCGGCGCGCACGACGGCCTTGGACGCGCTCACGATCGGCTCGCCGTGCTCCAGGCGCAGCGTGATGTCGTCGCGCACCGCCGGGTCCTTGAGCTGCTCGAAGGCGTTGTCGTTGAAGATGTTGCAGTTCTGGTAGATCTCCACCAGCGACGTGCCGCGGTGGGCCGTGGCCTCGCGCAGCACCGACTGCAGGTGCTTGCGGTCGGAGTCGATCGTGCGGGCCACGAACGACGCCTCGGCGCCGATGGCCAGCGAGATCGGGTTGAACGGCTTGTCCAGCGAGCCCATCGGGGTCGACTTGGTGATCTTGCCGACCTCGGAGGTGGGCGAGTACTGGCCCTTGGTCAGACCGTAGATCCTGTTGTTGAACAGCAGGATGTTCAGGTTGACGTTGCGGCGCAGCGCGTGGATCAGGTGGTTGCCGCCGATGGACAGCGCGTCGCCGTCACCGGTGATCACCCACACCGACAGGTCGGGCCGCGAGGCGGCCAGGCCGGTCGCGATCGCGGGCGCGCGGCCGTGGATCGAGTGGAAGCCGTAGGTGTTGAGGTAGTACGGGAAGCGCGAGGAGCAGCCGATGCCGGAGACGAACACGATGTTCTCGCGCCGCAGCCCCAGCTCGGGCAGGAAGCTCTGCACGGCCGCCAGGATCGCGTAGTCGCCGCAACCCGGGCACCAGCGCACCTCCTGGTCGGACTTGAAGTCCTTCAGCCCCTGCTTGACGTCGGTCTTGGGAACCAGGCTCAGGCCCTTCCCGTTCACCAGCTCAGTCACTGTCGATCACGTCCTGAATGACTCCGGCCAGCTCCTCGGCCTTGAACGGGAGCCCGCGCACGCGGTTGTAGCTGATCACGTCGACGAGGTAGCGGGCCCGCAGCAGCAGCGCGAGCTGGCCGAGGTTGATCTCGGGCAGCAGCACCTTGTCGTAGCTCTTGAGCACCTCGCCGGTGTTGGCCGGCAGCGGGTTGAGGTGGCGCAGGTGCGCCTGGGCGACCTTGCCGCCCTCGCGCCTGATGCGCCGCACGGCCGCCGCGATCGGCCCGTACGTCGAGCCCCAGCCGATGACCAGGACCTTGGCGTCGCCGTCGGGGTCGTCGACCGCGAGGTCGGGCACGTCGATCCCGGCGATCTTGGCGGCCCGGGTGCGGACCATCAAGTCGTGGTTGTCGGGGTCGTAGGAGATGTTGCCGGTGCCGTCGGCCTTCTCGATGCCGCCGATGCGGTGTTCGAGGCCGGGGGTGCCGGGGATGGCCCAGGGGCGGGCCAGCGTCTCGGTGTCACGCTTGAACGGCAGGAACTCGCCGCCCTCACCGTTGGGCTCGGTCGTGAATTCCTGCGAAATGTCGGGCAAGTCGGAAACTTCGGGCAGGCGCCACGGCTCCGAGCCGTTGGCCAGGTAGCCGTCCGAGAGCAACATGACCGGCGTGCGGTACTTGACCGCGATGCGGGCCGCCTCGACGGCCGCGTCGAAGCAGTCGCTCGGCGAGAGCGGCGCGACGATCGGCACCGGCGACTCGCCGTTGCGGCCAAACATGGCCATCAGCAGGTCGGTCTGCTCGGTCTTGGTCGGCATGCCCGTGCTGGGACCGGCGCGCTGGACGTCAACGATGATCAAGGGCAGCTCGGTGGTGACCGCGAGGCCGACCGTCTCCGCCTTCAGCGCCACGCCGGGGCCGGAGGTGGTGGTCACGCCCAGCGCCCCGCCGAACGCGGCCCCCAGCGCCGCGCCGACGCCCGCGATCTCGTCCTCCGCCTGGAAGGTGCGGATGCCGAACCGCTTGTGCTTGGACAACTCGTGCAGGATGTCGCTGGCCGGCGTGATCGGGTACGAGCCCAGGAACAGCGGCAGCTTCGACTGCACGCTGGCCGCGATCAGCCCGTAGGCGAGGGCCTGGTTCCCGGAGATGTTGCGATAGACGCCGGGAGCCAGCCTGGCCGGCTTGACCTCGTAGGAGACCGAGAACGACTCGGTCGTCTCGCCGTAGTTCCAGCCCGCCTGGAAGGCCGCGATGTTCGCCTTGGCGATGTCGGGCTTCTTGGCGAACTTCTGCTGCAGGAACGAGATCGTCTGCTCGGTCGGCCGGTGGTAGAGCCACGACAGCAGGCCGAGGGCGAACATGTTCTTGGCGCGCTCGGCGTCCTTCTTCGAGATCTCGAAGCCTTCGAGCGACTTGACCGTCAGCGAGGTCAGCGGCACCGCGTGCACGCGCCACTCGCTCAGTGAGTCGTCCTCCAGCGGGTTGGCCGCGTAACCGACCTTCTGCAGGTTGCGCTTGGAGAACTCGTCGGTGTTGGCGATGATGTCGGCGCCGCGCGGCAGGTCGCCGAGGTTGGCCTTCAGCGCCGCCGGGTTCATGGCCACGAGCACGTTGGGCGCGTCGCCGGGCGTCAGGATGTCGTGGTCGGCGAAGTGGAGCTGGAAGCTCGACACGCCGGGCAGGGTTCCTGCGGGGGCGCGGATCTCGGCGGGGAAGTTGGGCAGCGTCGACAGGTCGTTGCCGAACTCCGCCGTCCCCGCGGTGAAGCGGTCGCCGGTGAGCTGCATGCCGTCGCCGGAGTCGCCGGCGAACCTGATGATCACGCGGTCGAGTTGCTGGACCTGCTTCGTCACAGCTCAGTCCTCCTCGACGCGCCAAGGCGCGGTTGCGTTGGGCGCGTTCTCTGTTTCCATGCTAGATCCTCGGAAGGTCACGCGTTTGCCAGCCGCGAAAGCGGGTAACGCGGTCGGAAGTCAGGGTGAGGCGGGAGAACGACGACACAGCCCTGACGCGAGCCTGCAGAGGTCTACATGCAGGCGTGCGAAGAGGACGGTTCGGGTCACGAGCGCCAATGATACGTCCCCCCAACACGTGTGCTACGTCAGGGGCTGCTTACGCGACTGCTGGTTCCCCGACTCGTACAGGCGTCCGGCGCGCATCGCTGCGGAGCCGTACAACTCTGGAACGGTCACGAAGGTGTAACCCTTCCCGCTGAGTTCTTTCAGGATGCCCGGAATCGCGTCGATCGACTCGGGGTTGGTGTCGTGCATCAGGATGATCGCGCCCGGATGGGCCTTGCGGACGACGCGGTCGGTGATCTCCGACGCCGTCGCGCCGGGCTCGTCCCTGGAGTTTACGTCCCAGCCGACCAGCGACAGGCCCAGGTCGCGGGCGACGTCGCGCACGTCCTTGCTGATCGCGCCGTACGGCGGGCGGGCCAGCGTGGGCTCCTGCGCGATCGCCGCCCGGACGGCGTCGTCGGTGCGCCGGAAGGAGTCGGCGATCTTGCTGGTCGCCTGCTTCGACAGGTCCCGGTGCGACCAGGAGTGGTTGCCGACCAGGTGGCCTTCCGCGCTCATCCGGCGCAGCAGGCCCGGCTGCGCGACGGCGTTCGTCCCGACGGTGAAGAAGGTGGCCCGCGCCTTGCCGGCGGCCAGCAGGTCGAGCAGCCGCCCGGTCCGCGGCCCCGGCCCGTCGCTGAACGTCAGCGCCACGCACTTGGTCCTGGCGCAGTTCACGCTCCCGGCCCGGTTGCTGGACGCCTCGGGGCTCGCCGTCGCCTTCGGCGGCGTCGTCGTCGGCCCGGCCGGAGGGGCGCTGCGGGCGGCCTCCCGCACGCTCTCCTGGGCCCGGCGTCCCAGCTCGGACAGCAGCGGCGCGACCCGTCCCGCCTGGACGGCCACCGCGACCCGGCCGAGCGAGCACGGCCCGATCTGGCAGTCGTCGAACTCGACCACCAGGTCACCGCTCCGGTTGAAGGCCATGGAGTCGAACTGGCCGGGGTCGGCCCGCACGCCGTCCCGCTCGACCTGCGGCCCGCGCCCCTTGAGCTGCTCCTTGACCAGCGCCGCCAGCCGGTCCAGCGCCTGCGGCCCGCCCAGCAGCGCCGTGGACCCGCCCGCCTTGCCGGTACGCGGGTCGAACCAGAAGGTACGGGTGGAGTTGCCCCAGCTCGCGCCCAGGAACTCGCCGGTGCGCAGCCGAACCGCGACGGCCTCCGGGGAACGGGCGGCGAGCTGCCAGTCCACGTTCAGCTCGGGACGCGGGTAGTCGCCGTTGACGCTCTTGGCGGCCCGGAAGTCCCGCAGCTGCCGCTCGGCGTCCGCGCGCAGCGCGCGGTTCAGGCCCGGCGCGTCGGTCAGTTCGGGGTAGTTGATGTGCACGTATCTGCTGTGGTCGTCGTCCTCGTTCGTGATGGTCGCGGTGGACAAGCCGACGACTGTCGCGGGGTCGACGAAGTCGATCGCGGTCGGCTCTGCCGGGACCAGCACGTCCCGCTCGGGTGCGGCGGCGGCCAGCCCGCAGCCCCCGGCCGAGAGGGCCAGCAGAGCGATTCCAGCCAAGAATCGCGTTTGGTGCATGTCTGTCAGGGTATGTGGGGGATCTTACCTTTTGCCCTGTCTTGGGGTTATGGGGTCTGAGGTTTGACTGGGTTACGATCACGTCATGGAGGGCTACTTCGGGTCCTACGTGCTGGTCGCCGCGCTGTTCGCGATCGGTGTCGCCATCGTCGCCGGGGCTCTCATGGCCAACCGGCTCCTGCGGCCCACCAGGCCGACCCCCGAGAAGCTGACCACGTACGAATGCGGCGTCGACCCCGTCGGCGACGGCTGGGCGCAGTCGCAGGTCCGCTACTACGTCTTCACCTACCTCTACGTCGTCTTCGCCGTCGACGCCGTCTTCCTCTTCCCATGGGCCACGATCTTCGACGCGCCCGGCTACGGGGTGACGACGCTGGTGGAGATGTTCGTGTTCCTCGGCTTCATCGCCCTCGGCATCCTGTACGCCTGGCGCAAACGCGTCCTGTCCTGGACATAGCCCGGCTCCTGGCCGCCGATCGTTACCCGGACGTGCTGGCGCCCTGAATGTGTCATCTGTCACCGTCCTCGGTCGTGCCGAGACAAAGATCGTGTCCCCGCTGCGACGTTTCGATCGAGCATGATGAGCGGTATCCCGCCTGGTGTCCGTCCTGCGGATGGAATCTGCCCGTCCCTCAGGGCAAGCGCTCGATCAGCGCGGTCCTCGCCGACCGACTGACGGCCGGACTGCACGCCGACGTGCTCAGGACAGGCGCCGACGTACCGAAGGGGAAAGTCCCGCGGGCGCTTTCGTACCTGTTCGCGGGGCTCATCCACCTGATCGCGGCGAGCGCGCTCGCCGCGGCCGGCTGGGCGGTCGTCATGTGGCCGAACGTTCTCGGCGTGCTGCTCGGCGCGTTCCTGCTGTTCGTGGCCTGGCTGATGCGGCCGCGTCTGGGCCGGGTGCCGAGCGGGCCGCTCGTGCTCACCAGACACGCCGCGCCGCGCCTGTACGACCTGACGGACAGGATCGGGGCGGAGATCGGGGCGGACCGGGTGGACCTCGTCGTCGTCACCCCCGTCTTCAACGCGTCCTTCGAACAGGCGGGCCCAAGCGGCAGACGCGTGCTCACGATCGGCGCCCCCCTCTGGGCGCTGCTCGAACCCCAGCAGCGGGTGGCGCTGCTCGCGCACGAGCTGAGCCACTCCAGCAACGGCGACAGCCGCCACGACCGGTTCACCCGTACCGCGCTCGGCGCGCTGGCCGCCGTGCACCGGGCGATGCGCGGCGCGGCCGGGGGTGGGGAGTACATGGCGGAGGCCGTGCCGCAGAGCGTGCTCAGCGTCCTGGGGCTGGTGCTGCTCATCGTGATGCGCGTGGCCGGGCTCGTCGTCCGGCTGGTGGGCCTGCTCTTGCTGGTCGTCACCATGCGCTCCGCCCGCCAGGCCGAGTACGTCGCCGACGAACGCTCCGCCCGCATCGCCTCCTCCGCGGCCGCCGCAGCAATGCTTGACCTCGTCGCCACCGCCGACGTCGAGGTGAACGAACTGGCCTGGATGTCGTCCGCGCTCGGCCCTTCGGTGTGGGAGCACCTGCGCGAGCGGCAGGCCGCCGTCCCCGACTCCGAGCTCGAACGGCGCCGCCGGATCGAGGCCATGGCACAGGCCCGCCTCGACGACTCGCATCCACCGCTCCCGCTGCGCGTGGAGTTCGTCCGCTCGCTGCCTCACGACTGGCCCCTGATCAGGCTGCGCGACAACGAGAACGAGGCCATCGAGGCCGAACTCGCCCCCCTGTTCGACCGGCTCGCCACCGAGCTCGGCGCCACCAAGAGACATGATTCCTTTGCCTGACCTGCGATTCGCGCAAGAATGGGCGACATGGCAGCAACGGATCTCCCGATGCCCACCGTCGGACCTGTCTCCAGGCTCGCGCCCAAACCCATGCGGTTCGTGCTCAACTGGGGGCGGCGCTATTCGCTGTGGGTGTTCAACTTCGGGCTGGCCTGCTGCGCCATCGAGTTCATCGCGACCTCCATGAGCAGGCACGACTTCATCCGGTTCGGGGTCATCCCGTTCGCCAACGGCCCCCGTCAGGCCGACCTGATGATCGTCTCCGGCACGGTCACCGACAAGATGGCCCCCGCCGTGAAGCGCCTCTACGAGCAGATGCCCGATCCCAAGTACGTGATCTCGTTCGGCGCCTGTTCCAACACCGGCGGCCCCTACTGGGACTCCTACTGCGTCACCAACGGCGTCGACCAGATCATCCCCGTCGACGTCTACGTGCCCGGCTGCCCTCCCCGTCCCGAGGCGCTGCTCTACGGGATCATGAAGCTTCAGGAGAAGATCGCGGGGGAGAAGCTGAGCGACCGCTACGTGTGGTCCCGCTCCCACGGCTCCGAGGACCAGGCGTGAACGCCGCCGTCGCCGCCCGTTTCGGCGAGCGCGCCGAGATCAGCGAGTCCTACGGCGAGACCACGGTCGACGTCGCCCCCGCCGACTGGATCGAGCTGCTGACCTTCGCGCGCGACGACCTCGGCCACGCCTTCTTCGACTGGCTGACCGGCGTGGACGAGCCGCCCGACGCCTTCGTCGTCGTCGCCCACGTCTACAACCTGGACACCCGCGAGCGGCTGCTGCTGCGCACCCGGGTGCCGCGCGCCGACCCGCGCCTGCCGTCCGCCGTCGGCGTCTACCGGGGGGCGAACTGGTACGAGCGCGAGACGTACGAGATGTTCGGGGTGATCTTCGAGGAGCACCCGTACCTGGTGCCGCTGCTCCTGCCCGACGGCTTCGAGGGCCATCCGCTGCGCAAGGACTTCGTGCTGGCCGCCCGCGTGGCCAAGCCGTGGCCGGGCGCCAAGGAGCCGGGCGAGTCAGGGCACGGCGCCCCGAGCCGCCGCAAGACGCTTCCGCCCGGAGTACCGGCCGATTGGGGTCCGCCTGATGCTTGAAGTGGTGCTGAGCTTCGTCGTCATCCTCGTCGTGTTCCTGGTGCTGCCGCTGATCGTCGGCCAGACCGAGCACAAGGTCATGGCCCACATGCAGTCGAGGCTCGGCCCCATGTACGCCGGCGGCTTCCACGGCTGGGCCCAGCTCATCGCCGACGGCGTGAAGTTCATGCAGAAGGAGGACGTCATCCCGGCCGCGGCCGACCGCCGCGTCTTCATGATCGCGCCGGGCGTGGCGCTGGTCCCGTACCTGGTCGTCCTGATCGTCATTCCGCTCGACCGTGGCCTGGTCGCCGTCGACCTCGATCTCGGGCTGTTCTTCGTGCTCGCCGTCATGGGCGTCGGGGTGCTCGGCGCGATCATGGCGGGGTGGGCGTCGGCCAACAAGTATTCGGTGCTCGGCGGCATGCGGGCGGCCGCCCAGCTCATGTCGTACGAGCTGCCGCTGGTGCTGGCGGCCTCGTCCGTGGCGATGGCGGCGGGCACGCTGTCGATGCCCGGCATCGTCGAGGCGTGGCAGTGGTGGTGGCTGCCCTGGCAGGCGATCGGCGGCGTGGTGTTCTTCGTGGCGGGGCTGGCCGAGCTGCGCCGTCCGCCGTTCGACATGCCGATCGCCGAGTCCGAGATCATCATGGGCCCGATGACCGAGTACACCGGCATGCGGTTCGCCCTGTTCATGCTCTCCGAGTACGCCGGGATCGTCGTCCTGTCCCTTCTGACCACCGTGCTCTTCCTGGGCGGCTGGCACGGGCCGTTCCTGCCCGGCTGGATCTGGACCCTGATCAAGGTCTTCGCGCTGGCGTTCGTGGTGATCTGGCTGCGCGTCACCTATCCGCGGCTGCGTGAGGACCAGCTCCAGAAGCTCGCCTGGGCCGGACTGGTGCCGCTGGCACTCGTGCAGCTCGCGCTCACCGGAGTGGTGAAGGTCCTCATCTGAGTTTCGCTCCGGCGGAAACTTTATGACGCCCTTATCCGTCGTACCCGGCATAGGGGGCCCCGGATGAAGGGGACAATTCGTGAACGCGCAAATCCTGCCCGTCGCGGGCGCGATGAAAGGCGCCCGCTGCCCGAAAGTCACTCTCACCTCCGACGGCCGCACCTTGACCGTCACCGACGAAGCCAGGGGCCGTTCCACGACCCTGTCGCCCGCGTCGCTCTACCGTTACGACTATTCGACAGACGGTTCCGGGAAGAGGTCGCGGTTCTTGAAAGGGGTCGCCGCCCTCGACCCCGACGGGCTCGTCCTGCTGGACCTGCCTGGCGACTGGCACCCACCCCACCTGCGGGACTTCGCCGCCAAGGCCGGCATCCCGCTCCGGGACGGCCGGGACGACAGCTCCGAGCGGGCGCGCCGGATCCTGGCCGCCCGCGCCCCCGGCTGGGAACGCATCCGCGGAATCCCGGCGCCGCGGACGGCCCGATGGAACCTGGCGCTGGGGGTGTGCGCGGGAATCGCCGGGCTGGCGTTGATGGTGTATCTGGGGGTCACCGGAATGTGGGTCGCCTGGCGCGGCTTCTCGGCCTTCGGACGTTTTCTGATGGAACTGATCGAGGCCAAATGGCTGATGGTGGCTTTCAGTCCCGCGTTGCTCGTCGTACGGCCCGTGCTGGGCGGGGTGCACCGGTGGCAGGAGAGGCGTGGCCTTGTCGTGGGGCCGCCTGGAGGGCCGTATCTGCGGATGAAGTCGTCCCGGACGTTGTCGGTGTACCGCCGTTCGGGGGTCATCACCGAACTTCCGGTCGAACCGGGCAGCAGTCTCCTCCGGTACCGTCACGACGACCTGTGCGGCGTCTTCCTCCTCGACCCCGCGGGGAACCCCCTGCTCCACCTGCCCGGCCGCTGGCCCCCGGCCTCTCTCCACCGCTTCACCGAACGCCACGGGCTGGGGCTGGCGATGCACCGGGTCTCCCACGAGGAATACCTGACCCTCACCACTCGCTCCCGCCAAGCCTTCCCCTGACCCCCTCCTCATCGGGCCGCCCTCCACGAACCCTCGACCGGATCGTGAGGGGCGCCCTACTCCATCTCCCGTCCTGTCCCTTTGGGCAGGGGTGACCCGCTTTCGTCGTACGGCGCTTCGTGGTGGGGCGACTCGCTTCGAGCCCTCCCGATCCAGCTGGCACGGACCGCCCACGGGCGGTCACCGGTGGGCGAAGCGGTAAGTGGTGGTCATCCGCCTGCGGTCGGTTGTTCGGTGGTCGCGGCATGTGCCGGGGGCGGTGGTCAGTGGACGATTGCGACCATCACGTCCGAAGCCGACGGGCGTTCCTGGGGGCGCTTGTTCAGGCATGCCCCCACCACGCCGCGCAAGGCGGGCGGCAACGGCGACAGGTCCGGGTGGACCGTGAGCACCCGGTTGAAGACGGCCGGCACGGTGTCCTCGCCGAACGCCGGACGCCCGGTGGCCGCGAACATCATCGTCACCGCCCAGCTGAACACGTCGGACGCCGGCCCCACAGGCTCCCCGGTCAGCTGCTCAGGCGACATGTACGGCGGCGTCCCCACCATCTTCCCGGACGTCATGGTCATCCGGTCGAGCGCCCGCGCGATCCCGAAGTCGATCACCCGCGGCCCGTCGTGCCCGATCAGGACGTTGCTCGGCTTGAAGTCACGATGCACCACCCCGGCCTTGTGGATGGCCGCCAGCGCTCCGGCTGTGGATAACGCGAGCCGCGTCAGGCCGTCCTCGTCGCGGGGCCCGTGGCGCCGTACGAGTTGCTCCAGCGACGGCCCCTCCACGTATTCCGAGACGATGTACGCGTGCTGCCCGTTGATGTTCACATCGAGCACCCGGGCTGTGGAGAACGTGGCGACCCGCCGAGCCGCGTCCACCTCCCGCGCGAACCGGGTGCGGGCCGTCTCGTCGACCAGGTCGTGCAGCACCTTGACCGCCACCCGCGCCCCGTTGGGCGCCATGGCCAGGTAGACGGCGCCCTGCCCGCCGCGCCCGAGCTGGTGCAGCACCCGGTAGTGCCCGATCCACTCTGGCTGCCCGCGATGTTGCTGATGGGTGGGGGCCGTGGTTCGTTGATGCAGGTCGGCGGGCCGATGCCGCGGCGTGGGCGTCTGGGCGGGCGCGTGCATGGGCGCCTGCGTGCGCACGGGGGCCTGCGCGTGCACCGGCGGGCGGTGCCGCGCCCGCGCCATCGCCGGCACCAGGACGGCCGAATGGGCGATCCCGCCGATCCAGGCGATCACGAACCCGAACGAGATCAGAGTGGACATCGGCTCGGGGATGTTGTCGAAGTCGTCGTACAGCATGATGGCGATGACGAACGAGCCGATCAGGACCAGGTAGACGCAGGCCCCGATGGCCTGCCAGGTGCTCCGCAGCCAGAATGCCGCGAACCCGATCGTGAACGGGGTCGCCAGCCCGCACGAGATCAGGGCCAGGCTGGCCCACCCGATGGCGGCCGCCCACGCCCCGCTGCTGGGACGGACCGGATGGCTGTACGGCATGGCCGAGAGACTATCGCCATGCAGTCGTTCATATCGGACAGTCACCCAGCCTGTGGATAACTTCCGCCGAACCTGTGGATGGCTGTGGAAAAACTGGGGACAAGGGTCTTGGCTCATTCACCTCCGCCGCCAAGTACGTCATGATGTTGAACCATGGCGCGGATACCGGGAGTCGGACTGGCGAAAGGGCTGTCCATCACTCTTCGCCACATGCTGCGCAAATCCGTCACCCAGCAGTATCCCGAGGTCAAGCCGGCTCTTCCGCCGCGCAGTCGAGGCGTTATCGCCCTCGTCGAGGAAAATTGCACCTCTTGCATGCTCTGTGCCCGAGAGTGTCCCGACTGGTGCATCTACATCGACTCCCACAAGGAGACGATCCCGGCACCGGAGGGCGGGCGTCCCCGTCAGCGCAACGTGCTCGACCGGTTCGCCATCGACTTCGCGCTGTGCATGTACTGCGGCATCTGCATCGAGGTCTGCCCCTTCGACGCGCTCTTCTGGTCTCCGGAGTTCGAGTACGCCGAGGGTGACATCCGGAACCTTCTTCATGAGAAGGACAAGCTGGCGTCCTGGACCCAGACCGTCCCGCCGCCGCCCGCCCACGATCCCGGCGCAGAACCGCCCAAGGAGCTCACGGCGGCTCCTCGCCGTCCCGCGGCCCGTACCGGAACCACCCGCCCCGGAGCAGCGCCTGAAGCACCCGGCCCCGCCGGAGCCGCCCGCCGCGCCCCGCGAGAGCGGGAGGGCGCCACGGGCGAAGCAGCGCCAACGACCCCCCAGGGAACGGGCACAGCGCGACCGGGCGCCGGCCCGCAGGACGAGCGTGCCCGCAGGGGAGCGGCGGGGGTCCCGGGAGAGGGCGTGACCGAGCCGGGAGCCGCCGAGCCGGGAGCCGCCGAGCCGGGAGCCGTGCCTCCGGGGAGCGGAGAGCCGGGCGCGGCTGCCTCCGGCGCGAACGCGGGCCCCGACTCCGAGGCCAGCGCCACATCACCGCCCGGCCCCGACTCCGCCGTAGGCGCAACCTCCGACGCCGGCTCCGCCGTGAGCGCAACCCCTGACGTCGGCTCCGCCGTGAGCGCACCCCCCGGCGCCGAAGCAGCGCGCCGTCCCGAAGGCGGGGAAGCCGTCCCTGGCCCCGAAGGGGCCGCAGCAGCTGACGCCGGACAGGCCGGCGCAACTCCGCCTGCTGGGCGCACCGACGCGGGCCCGTCGGCCGGAGGCGTCGAAGCGCGCACCGGCGCCGACCGGGAAGAGCGAGCAGGTGAGAAGGCCGGCCCCGCGGAAGCTCCTGAAGCCGCGCGCGGCGAAGGCCCTGCCGCGCCTCCGTCTCCTGCGGGCCGCCGCGAGCGTACGCGCAGGCCCATGTCCAACGTACGAGGCATCCGTCCTCCAGGCGCTCTCCCGCCAAGCCCGCAAGCGGCCGAACCGTCCGCCGATGCACAGGACAAAGAGCCGGAAGACACTCGCCCGTCCGACACAACGACCCCGAAACCGTCAACAGCGGCAAGCCCGTCAGACGTGACGGAAGGCGACGTTCCCCCCGCGGCGGAGGGCGACGCGCCGCGCGCCCATGACGGCGACGCCGCAGCTCCGGCGGGCGAGGAGCCGAACCGCCCGTCCGACCAGGACGCCCCGGCCTCGGACGAGCGCCCGCCGCGAACGCCTTCATCCACAGGCGAGCCGCCCTCGAACGGGTTTTCCACAGGCGCGGGTGAACCGTCTCCGGAACCCGGCCCGGACGAGCAGACTTCTTCCGCGAGCCCCCGCAGGCGCCGGATGGCGGACCCGAGGTTCATCCGACCGCCGGGGCGGCTCGGCCCTGACGACACAGAGGAGTCCGAGGAGGAGTCGTGACCGAGGCGGTGCCCTCCTACCTGTCACCCACCGGGCAAGAGATCGTCTTCTTGCTGCTGGGAGCGGTAGCGGTTGGATCGGCGCTGCTCGTCGTCACGACCCGGCAACTCGTCCACGCCGCCCTGTGGCTCGTGGTCTCCTTCGGCGCGCTCGCGGGCGGCTACCTGGTGCTGACCGCCGAGTTCGTGGCCTGGGTCCAGGTGCTCATCTACGTGGGCGCGGTGGTGGTCCTGATGCTGTTCGGCATCATGCTCACCCGTGCCCCGATCGGCCGTTCCGCCGACCTCGACAGCGGCAACCGGCCGGTGGCCGCCCTGGTGGCGGTGGCGACCGCCGCGGTCCTGGTCACGGTCGTGATCGACGGTTTCCGCACGGCGTACACCCCGCTCACACCGGGCCAGGGGGCGGCGAAGGAGCTGGGCGCCAGCGTCTTCGCCACCTGGGTGCTGCCGTTCGAGGCGCTGTCCGTGCTGCTGCTCGCCGCATTGATCGGAGCCATCGTGCTGTCCCGTACGGACATTCCCGGCTCGCCGCCCGATCAGACCGGGGGTCACTAGTGCACATCGTCTACCCGGCGGTCGTCTCCGCGCTGCTGTTCTCCGTGGGCGTCTACGGCGTGCTCGCCAGGCGCAACACGATCCTCGTGCTCATGTCGGTCGAGCTGATGCTCAACGCCGTCAACCTCAACCTGGTGGCGTTCGACGTGTGGCTGCGCGACCGGCTGCACAGCGGTCAGGTGCTCACCCTGTTCGTCATCGTCATCGCCGCCGCCGAGGTCGGCCTCGGCCTGGCGATCGTCCTGGCCCTCTACCGCAACCGCCGGACCGTCGACCTCGACCACCTCCGCGACCTGTCCGAGCCTCCCGACGAACGTCCTGACCTGGTCCCGGCCGCCACCCCCTCCGGCCAGGCCGCCGGCACCACCCCGCCCTCTCTCAACGACCACCATCCGGCCTCGCCGACCGGCGCAGGCCGGCCCCACCCGGACGACCGCAGCGCCCGGCGAGGGGGCGAGCTGTGACGACGTTCCCGCTGCTGGCCGTGTTGCTGCCCGCTCTCGCCGCCGCCACCGGCCTGCTGCTCTCCCGCTGGCCGCACGCCCGCCCCGCTGTCCAGGAACAGCCACCGGGTGGAGCGCGGCTCGCGGCGGCCGAGAAGACCGCCGGCGAACGCGCCAACACC
The DNA here is from genome assembly GCF_053596515.1 of Nonomuraea sp. NPDC001684. Lineage (NCBI taxonomy): Bacteria > Bacillati > Actinomycetota > Actinomycetes > Streptosporangiales > Streptosporangiaceae > Nonomuraea > Nonomuraea sp. NPDC001684. The sequence goes on along the minus strand of NZ_JBSFGJ010000001.1, from coordinate 39,190 downwards.
CGAGCCGCCTGGATCGCCGTCATCCCGACGGCGGCGTCGGCCGTCCTGGCTCTCTGGCTGGCCTGGGGGCCGGGCTTCACGTTCCTCGAAGGCGGCGCCCCCTCGGCGCCCGTGGGCCGCACGTACGGCTCGATCGTCACCGGCGGCGTCCCGATCTCGCTGACCCTGCTGGCCGACGACCTGTCGGCCGTCCTCGGCGTCCTGGTGACGCTGGTGGCGCTGGCCGTGCAGGTCTACTCGGTCGGCTACCTCAAAGACGATCCCCGCTACCCCTCCTACAGCGCGTTCATCAGCCTGTTCACCAGTGCCATGCTCCTGGTGGTCTACGCGGGCGACCTCCTGGTCCTCTACGTGGGCTGGGAGATCATGGGCCTGTGCTCCTACCTCCTCATCGGTCATTGGTGGGAAGACCGGGGCAATTCGCGCGCGGCGGTCAAGGCGTTCCTCGTCACCCGGCTCGGCGACGTCGGCTTCCTGTTCGGCATCTTCGTCCTCGGCACGGCGGCGGGCAGCTTCCGCGTCGCCGACGTGCTGGCGAAGGTGCCCGACATGTCCGCGGCCACCCTGACGACGGCCACCATGCTGCTGCTGTGCGGCGTCGCCGGCAAGAGCGCCCAGGTGCCGCTGCACACCTGGCTCCCGGACGCCATGGCGGGCCCGACCCCGATCAGCGCGCTGATCCACGCCGCCACCATGGTCGCCGCCGGCATCTTCATCGTGGCCAGGCTCTTTCCCGCCTTCCTCGCCGCCCGTCCCACGCTCGACGTCCTGGCCGTCATCGCCGCGATCGGCATGCTGGGCGCCGCACTGGCCGCGTTCGCCCAGGACGACCTGAAACGGGTGCTCGCCTACTCCACGGTCAGCCAGCTCGCCTACATGGCCGGCGGTCTGGCCGCGGGCTCCGACCGGGCGGCGATCTTCCACCTGGTGACCCACGGGGCGTTCAAGGCGCTGCTGTTCCTGTGCGCGGGAGTGGTGATCCACCACGTCGGCTCCAACCTGATGACCCAGATGGGCGGGCTGCGCCGCGAGCTGCCGGTCACGTTCGTGACGATGACGGTGGGGTTCGCCGCTCTGATGGGCCTGCCACCGGCCAGCGGCTTCTTCAGCAAGGACGGCGTCCTGGCGGCCATGGACGGCGCGCTGGCCGGCGGCGGCCTGACGGACGCCGCCGCCCTGCTCCTGTACGGCTGCGCCCTCGCGACCGTCGCCGTCACCGGCGCGTACGCCACCAGAGCCTGGCTCCGCACGTTCTTCGGGCCGTCGCGCGTGGTGGCGCTCCCCGAGCCCGAGCCCGGCACGGCCCACGTCGTCGACGTCACCGAGGCCCCCAAGACCATGCTCGTGCCCGTCGTGCTCCTCGCGGTCCCCGCTCTGCTGCTGGGCTTCGCGGGGCAGCCGCACGTCGAGCTGGCGGTGGCCGTGATCAGCGTCGTGCTCGCGCTGCTCGGCGCGGGCGTCGTCCACGCCGTCTGGCGCGGCGATCCCGTCACCGACCCGGCCCGTCTGCTGGGACCTCTACGGGTGCCCTGCGAGCGCGCCTTCTACGTCGACGACGTCTACGCGGCGCTGTTCGTCCGCCCGATCACGGCCCTGGCCCGGCTGGTCGTCAGAACGGACGACGTGGTCGTCGACGGCGCCGTCCGTGGGTCGGGCCGCACCGCCCGCGGCCTGTCCGGATGGCTGCGCCTGGCCCAGAACGGCAACGTGCAGCTCTATGTCAGCGGCGTTCTCGCCGGCGTGATCCTGATCGCGGTGGGGGCGGTGATGCTCACATGACGGGCTGGCTGTCGGTCGCACTGCTCGCCGTGCCCCTGCTCGGCGCGCTCGTGCTCCTCCTCGCCCCCGGCGCGCTCCGCCCGGTCCTGCGCACGTACGGCTTGATCCTCTCGGGGGTCACGCTGGCACTGGCCCTGGTCATGGCGGCCACGTTCGACCACGGGCGGCCGACGAGCCTGCAGTTCGCGGTCGACCAGCCGTGGATCCCCGGCCTGGGGCTCCGCTTCCATCTGGGCGTCGACGGCATCTCCCTGCCGCTGATCGTGCTCACCGCGCTGCTGACGTTCCTCTGCTTCGGCTACCTGTCCTGGGGCCGGCCCCGCACGCCGAGCCGGTTCCTGGGGAACAGGCCGAGGGCGCTGGTGTTCACGCTGCTGGTGCTCGAAGTCGGCATGATCGGCACGTTCCTCGCCCTCGACCTGCTGCTCTTCTTCGTCTTCTTCGAGATCGTGCTGATCCCGATGTACTTCCTGATCGGCATCTGGGGCGGCGCCGGGCGGCGGGCGGCGTCGGTCAAGTTCATCCTGTACACGCTGCTCGGCTCGGTCGTGATGCTCCTCGGCCTGCTGCTCGTCTGGGCGCGGACCGGCACGCTCGACATGGCTGAGCTGGCCGCCGCCCACGGCGCAGGAATGTCCAGATCCGTGCAGATCGTGGCGTTCGTGGCGATCGGTGTGGGCCTGGCGGTCAAGACGCCGATGTGGCCCCTGCACACCTGGCTGCCCGACGCCCACACCGAGGCCCCGACCGTCGGCTCGGTGCTGCTGGCCGGAGTGCTGCTGAAGATGGGCACGTACGGTTTCGCCAGGATCGCCATCCCCGTCCTCCCCGAGGGGGCAGCCGCCGTGGCGCCGTGGCTGGGGGCGTTCGCCGTGGCCGGCATCGTCTACGGCGCCCTGGCCTGCCTGGCCCAGCGTGACCTCAAACGCATGATCGCCTACTCCTCCGTGGGCCACATGGGCTTCGTCCTGCTCGGCTTCGCCACCCTGACCCCGGTCGGCGTCAACGGCGCCCTGTTCGCGAACGTCGCCCATGGCCTGATCACCGGCCTGCTGTTCTTCCTCGCCGGTGGGATCAAGGACCGCTGTCACACGGCCGACATGCCGAGCCTCGGCGGTGGCCTGCTGGCCACGATGCCGCGACTGGGATCGGTGCTCACGTTCGCCGCGATCGCCTCGCTCGGGCTGCCCGGCCTGGCCGGGTTCTGGGGGGAGATGCTGGCGCTGCTGGGGTCGTTCCAGCCGGCGAGCGGCCTGCCACGTGCGCTCTTCCGCACGTACATGGTGATCGGCGGCCTGGGAGCGGTCCTGACGGCCGCGTACTTCGTGCTCATGCTGTCCCGCGTCACCCACGGCCGTCCGTCGGGAGCCGCGCGGCAGCGGGAGACCCCGCCGGAGGGGGAGACGCCGGACGAACGTCCCGTTGTGCCTCTCGGCTCGGCGGAGTCGCTCCCGGGGCAGCCGGCGACCGCGACCCTCGAAGCCGGCCACGCCACGCAGCGCATCGACGACCTCCGGTCCTACGAAGCGGCGGCGTGGACCCCGCTGGTGGTCCTGATCGTGCTCTTCGGGCTCTGGCCCGGTCTCCTGCTCTCACTCACCACGCCGGTGGCGCAGACCCTGCTGGGAGCCCTGCCATGACTCAGCAGATCGACTACTTCGTGATCGCGCCGCCGCTGGCGTTGGCGGTGGTGGCCGGGCTCGTGCTGCTGCTCGACGTGTTCCTGCCCGCCTCGACGCGTACCCGCACCGCGCTCGGGCTGGTGACCCTGGCGGGGGTCGTCGTGGCCCTCGGGTTCGTGATCGCGCAGGCCGCAGGCGGCACGTCCCGGGCGACGTTCTGCGTGCCGCCGGACCTAGCGACCGGGGGAGCGGGCACGCTCTGCTCGTTCGTCGCCGACCGGTTCACGACGGTCTTCGCCGGGCTGGTGCTCGTCGCGGCCCTGGTGGTCGTGCTGATGTCGATGACGGAGCTGGCCGGGGGCGGCATCCCGGCCGGTGAGTGGTACTTCCTGCTGCTGTGCACCCTCGTCGGCGCGGTGACCCTGCCCGCCTCCCGCGACCTGATCATGCTCGTGGTGGCGCTCGAACTGGTCTCGCTGCCGGTGTTCGCCCTCACCGCGCTCAAACGCTACGACGGGCGCGCCTCCGAAGCCGCGGTCAAGCTCTTCGTCGTGTCGGTCGTGTCCACGGCCGTCATGCTGTTCGGCGTCTCCCTCCTGTACGGCGTCTCCGGCGCGGTCCACCTGTCCCGCGTGGCGGCCGTCCTGGGCGGCCGGATCCCGGCGCCGGGGGCGGCGGGCACGCACTCCACGGCCCTGGAGACGGCCCACGGGCTGCCCGCGGTCGTCACGGTGGGCGTCGTCCTCGTGGCGGCCGGGTTCGCGTTCAAGATCGCCGCCGTGCCGTTCCACTCCTGGGCGGCGGACGTCTACCAGGGCGCGCCCGTCCCGGTGGCGGCCCTGCTCTCGGTCGTCTCCAAGGCAGCCGGGTTCGCGGGGCTCATCCTGGTCCTGGTCGCCGGGCTGGCCGGCCAGTCGTCCACCTGGGGGCCGGTGATCGCGGTCATCTCGGCGCTGACCATGACCGTGGGCAACCTGCTCGCCATACGTCAGCGGTCGGCCGTCCGCATGCTGGCCTGGTCCTCGGTCGCCCAGTCCGGCTACATCCTGGCCCCGCTGGCGATCGCCGCCACGGTGGCTCCGTCCCAGGCCGCGTCCCAGGCTCCGTCCCAGGCCGCGACCGGCACATCCGTCGCGTACCTGGTCATCTACGCGGCCATGAATCTCGGGGCCTTCGCCGTCGTCATGCTCGTCTCCAGGGCCGCCCCGCGCAACGAGCTCGACGACTATCGCGGCCTGGTCCTCCGCAGCCCGGCGGCCGGCATCGCGCTGGCCTTCTGCCTGGTCTGCCTGGCAGGGCTGCCGCCGGGGCTGGCCGGCCTCTTCGCCAAGGTCTTCGTGTTCCGGACGATCGTCGAGGGCGGCCTCGGCTGGCTCGCGCTGGTCATGGCCGTCAACACCGTGATCGGCCTCTACTACTACGCCGCCTGGGCGGCCCGCCTCTTCGCCCCTCCCGGGGAGACGCGCCTGCGTGGTTCGTCCCCATCGGCGTGGCTCGCTGTCGGCCTGGCCCTGGCGGTGGCGATCCTCTTCTCGGTCGCTCCGCAGCTCGTGCTGGACATGACGTCCTTATCGGCCACGAGCTGACCGTAGGCAGGTCATGACACCGGCTGTCCTCGTGCGGGCAGCCGGGCCGTACCCCGCCCTGTTCCCCGGCGGACACGGGGGTAAGTCGCGCTCCGCCCGCAGCTGAGCACGCCGGGGAACGATAGACCGGGTCGTCGTCGTTGGACGAGGTGAAACCCGGACCACGAAGGGGGGAGACCTTGCACCACAACGGTCTGCGTACCGCCATCCTCCTGGGAGGTCTGTCCGCGTTCATCATCGTGATGGGCGCGTGGCTGGGGGGTGGCACCGGCCTGCAGATCGCGCTCGTGCTGGCCCTGCTGAGCAACGGCGTCGCCTACTTCTTCTCCGACCGCATCGCGCTGTCGGCCATGCGGGCCAGACCGGTCAGCGAGGTGGAGCACCCCACGCTCTACCGGATCGTCCGCGAGCTCTCCACCGAGGCGCGCCAGCCGATGCCGCGGCTGTACATCTCCCCGACGGTCCAGCCCAACGCCTTCGCGACCGGCCGCAGCCCGCGGAAGGCCGCCGTGTGCGTCACGTACGGCCTGACCCAGCTGCTCGACGAGTCCGAGCTGCGCGGCGTGATCGGGCACGAGCTGTCCCACGTGTACAACCGGGACATCCTCGTCTCCTCCGTGGCCGGTGCGCTGGCCACGATGATCACCTGGCTCAGCTACGTCGCCGTCTTCTTCGGCGGTTCCGACGACGACGAGGGGCCCGGGTTCGTGGGCGCGCTGTTGATGATGATCCTCGGGCCCGTGGCGGCCGGGATGGTCCAGATGGCGATCTCCCGCACCAGAGAGTTCCAGGCCGACGAGTCGGGCGCGCGGCTCACGGGCGACCCGCTGGCCCTGGCCTCGGCCCTTCGCAAGATCGAGATGGGTGCGCGCAGGCTGCCGCTTCCCGAGAACAGCCGCCTCACGTCGGCGTCCCACATGATGATCGCGAACCCGTTCAGCGGATCCGGCTTCGGCCGCCTCTTCTCGACGCATCCGCCCACGTCGGAGCGGGTGGCGAGGCTGGAGCGCATGGCCGGCTACCGCCGCTGACCTTCCCGGCCAGGACGAAGCGCGGGGGACGCGTCCGCGCCGAATGCGCCAGGGCCTCCGAAATCGACCGAGAGCCCCGAACAGGGCTCACCCGTCATCTTGCCCTTCGGTGGTCCTGCTGCAGCGATCAGGGCCTTCCGGCGACGTCGGGGCTACCCCGGCTCTCCGGCCGCAGCGATCCGCCTCAGGATGGCCGGCAGGTCCTCCGGGAAGAAGGTCTCCTCGGTGTTCTCGAGCTCCTCCGCGCTCCACCACCGATGCCCCGTCGTCGTCTCCTTCTCGATCTGCTCCATGTGCTCGAACGACACGGCGGTGTCGTGCACCCGGATCGCGAAGAAGGTCTGGTCCTGCGTGATCGCATAATCGGACCAGCAGAACTCGATCGTGCTCGTCCCGTACGGCCCGGTGAACTCCGCCACCTCCCGCCGGATCCCGACCTCCTCGTACAGCTCGCGCGCGGCGGCCTGCCGAAGCTCCTCCCCGGCCTCCGCCGCGCCCCCAATGGTGAACCAGAACGGCTTGTCCGGCAGTTGCGGATCAAAGCCGTGCAGCAGCAGCACCCGGTCTTTCGCATCAAGGGGCAGGACGCGTGCCGTGAAGCGGCGCAGGGGGATCTTCGTCACGATTGTCGAGCCTACGATGCCGGATTCGCCCGTTCCACCGCGAATGCAGGCCCGAGGCACAAGAAGGCGCGTACGCCGCCATGTGCCCCGGAGGCCGACCTGTTAGCGGTAGTTCACGAATTGCAGAGCGATGTCGAGATCCTTGCCCTTGAGCAGAGAAATGACGTCCTGCAGATCGTCCTTCTTCTTCGAGCTGACCCGCAGCTCCTCGCCCTGGATCTGCGCCTTGATGCCCTTGGGACCCTCGTCGCGGATCAGCTTGGAGATCTTCTTGGCGTTCTCCTGGTCGATGCCCTCCTTGAGGGTGACCAGCATGCGGTATTCCTTGCCCGACAGCCTGGGCTCGCCCGCGTCGAGGATCTTCAGCGAGAGCCCGCGCTTGACCACCTTGTCCTTGAACGCGTCGAGTGCGGCATTGGCGCGCTCCTCGCTGTTCGCCTTGATCTCGATGTTGTCACCGGTCCAGCTGATGCTCGCCCCGGTGCCCTTGAAGTCGAAGCGGTGTCCGATCTCCTTGGCCGTCTGGTTCAGCGCGTTGTCGACCTCCTGGCGGTCGATCTTGCTGACGATATCGAAAGATGAATCGGCCAAAACACCCATCCTCTCGGCTGTGAAAGCGTTATTAGGGATCCCGCCTCTCCGCCGTACGCGAAACCGCTCCGTCGTACGCCGAATGCGCGGACCCAGCGAACGAGCCTAGCCAGCATCGGCGCGCCGTGCAGTCCACGTGGGCGCGAGGCGGCTTGATGCCGGGCTCTTGGCGACGGATCATGCCTGTGGACCCACATTTCGCAGTTTCCGATCGTATTGGTAGGGATCATGCGAGTCATCGGAGCCGGCTTCGGCCGCACCGGAACGCTGTCCACGAAGACCGCGCTGGAACGTCTGGGCTTCGGCCCATGTCACCACATGACGGAGGTGCTCCAGAATCCGGTCCACATCCGACGCTGGCTGGACCTCGCCGAAGGCCGTCCGGTCACCTGGGAAACCCTCATGTCGGGGTACGACTCCTGCGTCGACTGGCCGGCCGCCGCGTACTGGCGCGAACTCGCCCACCACTACACCGACGCCAAGGTCATCCTCACCGTCCGCGACCCGGAACGCTGGCTGGCCAGCATGAACGCCACCATCTTCAAACAGTCGGCCCGCGCCCGCACCTGGTCGGGCCGGACAATGGCCACACTCTCCCGCCTCCTCGACACGGACTTCGCGGCATTCATCCGGATGACCCGGCTGGTCGTGAGCGAGCGCGTCTTCGGCGGCGGCATCCCCGACACCGAACTCGCCCTCAAGATCTTCACCGAACACGTGGAGGAGGTCAAAGCCACCATCCCCCAGGACCGCCTGCTGGTGTTCGAAGTCGCCCAGGGCTGGCAGCCGCTGTGCGACTTCCTCGGCGTGCCCGTCCCGGACGAACCCTTCCCCAGAACCAACGACGCGGCAGGCTTCGACCAGCACGCACGCGGGATGGGACGCCTGCTGTTCCGGCGCAGCCGGTGACCACGATCCGGCTGGGGACAAACTGGTGTCACGTACACCTCGGAAGTCCGCTATTCTTCTGTCTGTCGCCGCGAGAGCGGATGGCACGGCAGGTTGCCCGAGTGGCCAAAGGGAGCGGTCTGTAAAACCGTCGGCTCAGCCTACGCAAGTTCGAACCTTGCACCTGCCACACCAGCGGGAAGAGGCCCGTCACCAGCGGAAACGCGGTGACGGGCCTCTCGCGTCGTGTCCGGCCGTCCACGAGTGGCGCCGGCTCTCTATGGTTGATCGTTCCCTATGCATTCCTTAGTGATCATGGTTGGTGGACCGCGGCGCTCAGGATGTGTCTGCAGCGACACTGGCTCCCATAGTGTGCGCGTCCACCTCAGGAACGGAGCGTCACAGAGCTCTTCGGAAGGAATCAGGCACCCTGGGACGGCAATGCAGCTACTTCGGCAGCACTCGTGCCGCCCTCTACGCGCTGGCATTGGGCGCGTGCTACTGCGCCCGACCCTCTGCGTGATCAACGAATCGTCGGCACCGAACCGGCCAAGCTCGACGCCACCGGCTACCGGCCACTACGTTGCTTCGAACGCGTCGTGACCGCGTCCTTGTGATGACTGAGCAGGGCGGCCAGAGGCGCGCTCTCGCTCGTGGGTACCCCGCGATGGAACCGGGCTATTCCATGCCAATGTTCCTGCAACGGTCCCGAAGCCAAAGGACGAAATCGAGATCACCATCTGTGTGTCGATTTCCGAAGTCGCCTGCACGGGTGGCCGAAGTCTCGTGCGCAACAAGGCGACGGTCGGGAGGTAAGACCTCGCCATCTCGGAGATGATCACGAGCCGTGTGATCACGGCCCGGGCAGGATGCTCCTGTGAACTCTGTCCTATGCGGCCTCGCTATCAATCCAGCCCTTCTGCCCGATCTGGTCGACCGGCTGATCGCGGTTGCCGACGTGCCCATTCGGCTATCTGGGGCGCTCGGCACGCCAGCGTTGAGCCATGTGGAGACGGCCGCATGACGTAGGGCGTAGGGGACCTCCATGAGGGGCGACCGGGCTTCGGACGGTTAGAACGCTCGTGCTCTGGCTGCGTGGAAGACCTTGAGGGTCGGCGATGTCCTGGCCACCGGCCTCCGACGTTTCCGGGTTCGTCTGCGCGAGCAGCTGGTGCCGGTCGATGACCTCGCGCCGGAAGATCTTTTCGGGTTCCGCAGCGGCCCTGGGGGTGGATGCGGCCGTGCTGGCCTGATCGCCAGGAGGTGCGGGGTGGGGGGCGCTGAGGCCGCACGAGGGCCGTGCGGCGTTCGGGGCCCGGGGTGCGTGCGTCCAGGCGGTCCTGTTCGGCGCTCGACCGCGCCTACCCGGTCGGGGCGGTGAAGGCGGCCGCCGATCGGGCCTGGCTGGTCGAGATGATGCGCGGCCGCACCGAATGACCGTCCGGCGACTCCCACCCCTTACGTCCCGTCGGGGCCTTCGGCGGCGGCCACCTGCGCGAGCTGCGTGATCTGGTGGCTGATGCTCGCGTCTCTATCGCGGGTCGAGTACGCGCGTCATCCAGATCGAGTTGCCGTGTTCGACGTCCTCGTCGATGCGGTCGCTTCGGTGGAAGCCGAGTTTCTCAAGGACGCGGAACGAGGGGGTGTTCCACTCCCGCACAGTGGCCCAGAGGCGGCGACGTCCTGTTCGAATCGCGGCTTCCAAGACCGCACGGGCGGCTTCTGTCGCATAACCATGGCCGTGAGCTCGTTGTGCCAGCTCGTAGGCGATCTCAGGTTCGTCGAACGTTCCCTGGCCGACGGTCAATCCGCAATACCCGAGGAACTCACCGGTGTCGCGCAGCTCTATGGCCAGCAACCCGAGCCCAGGAGCCGCCGTCAGAGGATTGTCAACGAGCCAGCCGCGGACGTCCTCGACCGTCGGCCGTCCCTCGGCGTCGATCCGCCGGGCCGCAGGCACTCGCGGGTCCCGCTCGAACCACAACCCGCGGAACTGCTCTGCGTCCGACGGCACCCACCGTCGCAACCGCAGCCGCTCGGTCACCAGCTCCGCCGGAAGATCCTCATATGTCCTCATCCCGACCAACCTAACCCAAGGCTGGTCAACCTCGGACGGAGACGGGGGCACGACGAGCATCCGTACGAAAGGTCCTGTTAGCGGGTGGCCACAGCTAACTATTTGATCTTCCGCTCGTCCTGCTTGCCGGGCCAGGCGGCCAACCGCAAGAAGCGCGGATCTGTCGGCGGCCGGCCGGTCCTGTGATCCCGATCTCTACAAGCAGCGCAAGGTCACGACCACGTCAAAGGCCACTACCCGTGACGGGTGCGGGGTCTTCTCGATGTACGGCGACCGCTCACCCTGGTTCCCGTGAGAGTGAGTCGACGAGTGTCTCGGCTTCTGACTGGCTCATGTCTTCGGTGCTTCGCGCAAGAAAGACGGCCTCCTTCCGGTTGCCGGCCTCGATCAGCTTGCGAATCCGGGTAGGTAGATCGCTGTCGTCGAACACCGGGAAGCCCGGCAGGACGCCACCAGCGCGCAGAACCCGTGTGACCTTCACCGCGGTGGGCCAGGACACCTGGGACTCCTTTCGGATCAGTGCTACAGCCTCGCGGATCCTGTCTGCCTCGATGAGGTCATGGGCCCGAACCTGAACATCGACAGGGGTCATGAAGTCCAGGCCGACGTAGATCCGCGCTACCTTGCGCTGTCTTGTCCACCGGCTGATGACGATCCCGAGGATCGACAGCAGCAGGGCGAGGAGAATCGAATTCGTCGCGTCCAAGCCGAACATGCGGTGATCGTAGTGAGAGGCACCGACAGATCAGAGCTTCGTGCGTCATGCCAATGGTGTGAGCGGCCTTGGTGATTCCGGACAGCCGTGCAGAGCACGGCCGATGCGGCTGCTGGGAGCTCGCGTATGTGGTTGGCGACGCTGCGCCGCGCGGAGGTCCAGAATTCGACACCGAGACGGGCGAGCGCGCTTTCGGCCTGACGGCCCCGTCCCACGGAACTCGGCGCCCGACCGCTTCGAAGTAGGCTAAAAGCTACCTCGAAGTGATGGGGTTCCCTCACTGTCCAGAGATTCCGGAACGCGTACCGTCTCTTGGCATGCACCAATCGGCGGCACTGACCGCGCTGCGAAGGTCCCCCATCCGGTTCCCGTTCACGCGCTGGCCCTGGATGTCGCTGATGTATCTGTCGATCGGCGCCGCGCTTTGGCTCGTGACCGTGCTGGCCTTCGCGTTCATCGGCACCATCCCCTATTGGGCGCACGGGCTCGCCAACGCTGAGCGCCGCCTGGTAAGGCTGGCCGGGTACCGGCCGATCGCCGGCCGGTCTCCGGGTCTGCCAGGTCTGCAAGAGCCGGTGCTGTGGCGGGAGGTCTCCTACGCACTGGCGCACATGCTGATCGGCTTCATCTCATTCGTCATGCTGATCGTGATCGCCGTCTTGGTCTTCACAGGGGTCATAGCGATGCTCGTCATGGCGGGCGTGGACGCGCCGCTGAGCCCGAACCACACGGAACTCCCGCTTCTGGCCCTGTTGGGAGTGGTGTTGCTGGTCGTTTCGCCTTACGTGGTGACGCTGCTGGCCAGTGTGCAGGGTGCGCTGGCCACCGCACTCCTCTCGCCTCGGGTGGAGGAACTCCAGACGCAGGTGGCGTCCCTGGCCAGGGCCAACATCGCCGAACTCGACCGGTTCGAGGGGGAGCGGCAGCGGATCGAACGCGACCTGCACGACGGCACCCAGCAGCACCTGGCCACTTCGGCGATGCGCCTGGGCATGCTCGAACTGGAAGTACGTGAGATGTTCCCGCCAGGGCCGAAGCAGGATTCGGCGCTGGAGTCGCTGGAGGCGGTCAGGAGAGAGAACGAACTGGCGCTGGACACGTTGCGCGACGTCGTACACGGGCTACGGCCACGCACGCTGATCGACGACGGCCTCGGCGCCGCCCTGCGCGAGCTGGCACGCCGCGTACCCATCAAAACCACCGTCGACGCCGAGGGCGTCGGGCGCTTCTCCCTGCCGGTGGAGTCGTCGCTGTACTACATCGCCAGTGAGGCCGTCACCAACGCGATCAAGCACGCGACGCCGGACCACATTCACATCGAGCTGGCACAGACTTCTGACAGGATCAGGCTGACGGTGTCCGACGACGGTCTCGGTGGCGCGAACTCGGCGCACGGCACCGGAATGGTCGGTATGTACGAGCGGGCCGTCCTGCTCTCGGGCGAGCTCATCATCGACAGCCCACCGGCCGGGCCGACCAGGATCACCGTCGACATCCCGCGTCCGTACTGATCAACATGACGCACAATGGCACCATGCGTGTAGTGATCGCCGAAGACGCGGCCCTGATGCGGGAAGGCCTGGTAGCACTGCTGCAACGCTTCGGCCACCAGGTCGTGCACGCGGCCGAGGACGCGGACGAACTGCTGGAGGCCGTCGCCGATCACCGGCCCGACGTCGTGATCACCGACGTGCGGATGCCGCCGCGCAACGTCGACGACGGACTGCGGGCCGCACTGGAGATCCGCGCCGAGTATCCGGACATCGGCATCCTGGTGCTGTCGCAGTATCTCGGTGACGCCTACGCGGCCAAATTGATCGCCGAGCCCGTGAACGGGCCTCGCCGCGGCGGCGCCGGCTATCTCCTCAAGGATCGCGTCGGCAGGGTCGCCGACTTCATGCAGTCCCTCGACGTCATCGCGGGCGGCGGCATCGTCATCGACCCCAAGGTCATCGGGCATCTCATGTCCTCCGGGCGCCCGCACGCGCTCGACACGCTCAGCGAGCGCGAACACGAGGTCCTGGGCCGGATGGCGACCGGGGAGAGCAACGCCCACATCGCCGCGGGCTTGCACGTCACCGAGGGCGCGGTCGTCAAGCACATCGGCAATGTCTTCGCCAAACTGGGCCTCCAGGCCCAGGACGGCAATCGGCGCGTCCTGGCGGTCCTCACCTACCTCCAGGCGGCTCGGCCGGAGGGTCCCTGATCAGCTCACCGGCCCGGTTCGATGGCACCGCGACGACGGCGGAGGCCGCGTCAGGCGCGTAGCCCGTGCGGCTGCTCACGGGGTGAGGGGAAGATCGTCACCGGCCCGGGAGAAAGCCTCGGCGGCGATGGTTTCATCGGGAGTTGCCAAGCCTAGCCGTGGCGATCACGGCGTCGCGGAGTGACTTGTCTCCGCGGCGACGTCCTGGTCCGCGATCCACATGCAGCCGCTGTCGGGGCTTTCGGAGAACTGGATGACCGCGTCCAGACGGTTACGAGTACGGGTCAACGCGGCGATCTGGGCATCGATGCGACTGCGCTCGGCGGCGAGCCGGGCACGCGACTCCGGAGTATTGACCTTGGCCTCGACACAGGGCAGCAGTTCGGCAATGGTCCGGCTGGACAGACCGGCCGCGTAGAGCGTCTGGATCAGCTGGACACGGTCAGCCGCCGACTCGGGGTAGTGGCGCTGCCCGGAGTCGCTCCGGTACGCGTCCAACAGTCCCTGCTCTTCGTAGTAGCGCAGGGCTCGCACGCTGACGTCCGACCTTGCCGCCAACTCGCCGATGCGCACCATGGCCTCCATCACAAGACTTGCCTCTGACGTCAACGTCAGGTTTTAGCCTATCCGGCATGCAGATCAACGGAGCACATGTGCTGGTGACCGGGGCCAACCGCGGCCTCGGACGGCGATTCATCCTGTCTCTCCTCGACCGCGGCGCAGGCAAGGTGTACGCCACTGCCCGCCGCCCGGAGCTCATCGACGTACCGGGGGTCGTCCCGCTGCGCCTCGACATCACGGATCCGGCATCGGTCGCCACCGCGGCGGCAGCGGCACCTGACGTCAAGATCGTCATCAACAATGCGGGAATCTCGACCGGGGCGAATCTGGTCACCGGGGACCTGGACACGATTCGCCGCGAGATGGACACCCACTTCTACGGCACCCTCAACGTGATCCGTGCCTTTGCGCCCCAGCTGGCCGACGGCGCGATCCTCAACGTTCTGTCCGCGATCTCGTGGCTCGCCTACGACGGCGCAGGCGCGTACCACGCGGCGAAGGCCGCCGAGTGGGCGCTCACCAACAGCGTCCGGCTGGAGCTGGCCCACCAGCGCACTCTGGTGACGGGCCTGCACCTGGGCGCTGCGGACACCGACATGATGGCCTGGTACGACGGCGACAAGAGCGCCCCCGAGGTGATCGTCGCGGCGGCCCTCGACGGTATCGAGGCGCATCGGCCCGAGGTGCTCGCCGACGGCTGGAGCCGCCAGGTGAAGGCATGGCTGTCCGAGGACCCGAAGGTCATCTACCGGGAAGCGGCGGCCGCCCTCACGGCCTGACCCGCTGCCCCTGTAGGTCACCGCACTCGCGGCCGTGACATTTCAAGCGCGCCCGTACGTTGAGCCGCACTCGCCGGCAGGGTGATGCAGCGGGACCAGAGCGAGGCGAGCTGACGCCGCCGCATCGTTGCCGGCGCAGGCCGGCCCGATGACGAATCTCATCCCCATCTGGGGATCGGCCCATTCGGCAGGCCACCGGTCAGGGCTCCGGCCGCCTCGGCCTCCTCGTCTTCGCTGTCCGTGCAAGACGAGCGACGATGGTCCTTCAGAATTCCGGAAATCTCAGCAATCCCCGGAAGAACCGCCGATCCCAGGAAGTCAGTCCGAGGCCCTGCGGCTATGGCCACGCTCAACCGCTCAACGAACACAGGGGGTATTTCACGGCACCACGAGCATTTCCACGAGCCCGACCGCGGATCCCTTGTCACAAGTCACTTCCAAGTGTGACTGCAATGGCGTCCGCCACCGTGTTCGTGGTGCCGGAAGCGCCGGCACGAGCGACCGATTCGAGGGACGTAATCCGTGTACAAGAAGGTGCTCGCCACTGCGGCGTCCGTCATCCTGGCCCTGGCCCTGACTCCCGCAGACCCGGCCGCCGCGAAGCCGGTCGTCTCGATCGTCGAGGGGTACTCCGCAACGGTCAAGGAGAACGACAGCAGCTTCTTCTGCCCCCAGAACGAGGTGTTGATCGGCCGGGCGCACCATGGGGACGAGAACGGCCACACCACGTACTGGTGCGGGAAGATCTGGATCGACAGGACACAGGTCGCCGTGTCCACGAACCACTACCAGCTGGTCGACCCCGAGACCTACTCGTGGTTCGAGGCTCCTGAGAGCAACGCCATGGTCGGCCGCGAGCACGACGGGGACGAGAACGGCATCAGCGTGGCCTACTTCGCCATGCTCACGTATCTGGGCAGGCCCGTGACGCTGGTCAACAAGCGCTGGTCGGAGACCTACACCGAGGAGTCGCACGAGTCGAAGGCGAACCCGGGCGAGATCATGACGGGACGCAAGCACTTCGGCGATGAGAACGGCGACACCGAGTACCAGTACGCCGTGGTCACGTACTACTGACCGATTCGCCGCGGAGAGGGCCCGCTGGGCGCTCGCGTGGTGGCGGCGCTGGACGATCTTCACTCCATGGCCCGGTACGAGCTGGGCTGGATCTGACGAACCTGTACACGAATCCGGCTCCTGGACATCGACCTGTCCGTCCCGATCCGTGACAATCACTCTGTGCGTCTCTTGTTGAAGTCGGCCTTGGCGGGGTCAGCGGTAGGGTTCTTACTGCTGCTCCTCCTCCACTGGCCGACTCCCGATTCGGATTCCGAGATCAAGCTGGCAGTGGCATTCGCGCTGGCGCCCTTCCCGCTCAGCATGGTGGCCGCGCTGCTTGCTCGCCTGCCTGCCTGGCCGGCCGTTGGGCTGCTGGCGCCCTTCGCCATGCTGGCGGTCGTCCTCATCCAGCCGGACTATGACCCCTGGGTGCCTGATGGGAATCTCTCGCTCTACCTCTCCATCGCGGTCCCTGCGGTGACCGGCTTCACGCTCACGGCCCTGCTCTGTGCGCTGCTCTTGTCGAAGGCCGCGGGCTCTCCAGGAGTGGACGCAGCGTAGAGCACGTGTAGAAGGCCGGCCGCCGTGTTCGCCGTCCCCGACGCCCCTGCGGTCACCGGCTCCTCAGAAGGCAGAACCAGGCTTGTCCGGCTGTGCCTGTCCGGTCGGTGTGTCGCAGAACTCCTGCTTGACGAGGGCGTCCACGAGCGTCAGGAAGTCCTTCGCCGAACCTCTGGTGGCCGAGTCCAGCCAGGTCACCGAGGCGGTCAGGGTCTTGCTGCCGTCGGGCGAGCTGTACATCAGCGCGCCGTAGCCGTGCGGCGGGCTGCCGTTGTGCTGGTAGACGGTGCCGCAGCCGGGGCCCAGGTCCTGCGCCCAGATGCCGAGGCCGTAGTCCTGCCTGGGGATGGACGTGGGGATCGCCGTGCGCATCTCGGCCAGCAGCGGGGCGGGAAGGAGCTTGCCGCCGTTCAGCGCGGAGAAGAACGTGGCCAGGTCCTGGGTGGTGGAGATCAGGTCACCGGCGCCGGTCAGCAGGGACAGGTTCTGGTGGGAGAGGTCGATCACGCGGTCCTTGTACTGGTAGTAGCCGTGGGTGTGCGGGCCGGGCAGTGCCGTCGTGCGGTTGCCCGCCGCGAGGGTGCCCCGCAGTCCGAGCGGGCCGGTGATGCGCCGCTTCAGCTCGGTGGCGTAGGAGTGGCCGGTGACGTTCTCGATCAGCAGCAGCGCCACGGTGTAGTTGGTGTTGGAGTAGCTCCATTGCGTCCCGGGTTCGAAGCGCGGCTTCTTGGACAGCGCCAGACGTACCAGTTCTTCGGGCTTGTAGCTGTTGAATCGGTTGGGCACCCATTCGTCTCCGTTGGCGGGGATCCCCGGTTCGTCCATCGTCCCGTCGGGGTTGTACTCGCCGGTGTAGTTGAAGATCCCGCTGGTGTGCCGCAGCAGCATCCGTACGGTGATCCGCTCGTCCAGCCCGTAGCCGGGCAGGTAGTCGGCGGCGGGACCGTCCAGCTCGATCCTGCCCTCGGCCACCAGCTGCAGCACCATGGTCGCGGTGAAGGTCTTGGTGATGCTGCCCGCCCAGAAGCTCCCGTCGGCCGGGGGCTTGGCGGCCGAGCCCAGCTTGCGCACCCCGGCGCCGGCGGCCCAGTCGCCCTGCTGATCGCGCACGCGTAGCTGGATCCCGGTGAAGCCGGCGTCGACGAAGGCGTTCATCGCCTTGCGCAGCTCCGGGCGATCCTGCGCGCTGGAGGCGGGGGCGGCAGCCATGGCGGGGGAGGCGGTCCCCGCCAGCACCGCCGTCGCGAGCGCCGCGACGGCCGTGCGCCGGCTGATCGTCGTGTTCATGATGTCCTCGTCTCTGGGGGCTTGGTCGCTGTTCTCAGTTCGCGGGCCGGCCGTCGCCGAACACCTCGGCGATGAGCCGCTGTGTCGCCTGCTGGAAGGCCGCCGCCTTGGACAGGGCGGCGTCGTCCACGTAGGTCACGGAGGCCGTCATCGTCTTGCGGCCGTCGGGCGTGCTGTACATCAGCGCCGCGGAGCCGGCCATGCCGCCGTTGTGGTGGTAGACGGTGCCGCCGTTCTCGCCCAGGTCCTGCTCGAAGATCCCCAGGCCGTAGCCGATCTTCGGGTCCGGCTTGCGCATCTCGGTCAGCAGTTCGGCGGGCAGCAGCCGGCCGCCGTTCAGCGCGGAGAAGAACGCGTGCAGGTCCTGGGTGGTCGAGATCATGTCGCCGCCGGCGGAGATCCAGGAAGGATTCTGGCTGGTGACGTCCACCGTGTGCTCCTGGCCGCCGTCCTCGTACCGGTAGTAGCTGTGGGCGTGCGGACCGGTGATCTCCGTCGAGGTGCCCGGCGCCTCGGTGCCCGTCAGTCCCAGCGGGCCCAGGATCAGCCGCCGCAGTTCCTCGGCGAACGAGCGGCCCGTGACCCGCTCGATCAGCAGCCTGGCCAGCACGTAGTTGGTGTTGGAGTAGCTCCAGTCCGTGCCCGGCTCGAAGCGCGCCGGCTTGGACAGCGCCAGCCGGACCAGTCCCTCGGGCTGGTGGGTGTGGAACCGGCCGTCCACCCATTCCTTGCCCGACCACGGGATTCCCGGGGCGAACGTCCCGTCCTCGTAGTACTCGCCGGTGTGGTTGAAGATCCCGCTGGTGTGCTGCAGCAGCATCCGTACGGTGATCCGGCCGTCCAGCGCGAACTCGGGCAGGTAGCCGTCCACCGGGCTGTCCAGTCCGATCCTGCCCTCGGCCACGAGCTGCAGCACCACGGTCGCGACGAACGCCTTGGTGGAGCTGCCGACCCGGAACCGTCCGTCCGCCGGCGGCTTCTCCGGCGAGCCCAGCTCGCGCACCCCGGCGGTGCCGACCCACTCGCCGCGCTCGTCGTTCACCCGCAGTTGCATGCCGGTGGCCACCCCGGAATCGACGTACGCCTGCATGGCCTCCTGCAGTTCCGGGCGATCCTGCCCGGCCACGGTGCTCGCCGCGCTCACCTCGGGCGTGGCCGGAGCGGTGTCGAGGGCCGCGCTGATCTTGCGGGCCATCTCGGTCATGGTGGGGCTGGGCCTCCCGTGGGCGGCCGCTTCGACGGCGACCAGGACGGTGCGGCGGAAGTTGTCGGCCTCGGCCGGTGCCGACTTCGCGAGCAGGCTCATGGAGGCGTTCAGGGCAGGCAGCACCTGGTCGGCGAGTTCGGCCACGGTCCTGCCGTACTTCACGCCCTTGGGCGCCTTGGCCAGCACGTGCCCGACCAGACCGGTCGCGGACGTCAGGGCGACGGAGCCCTCGGCGGCGGCCTTGTGGGCCGAGCCGGCGGCGCCGGCGGCGGACATCAGCGAGACGGCGCCCCAGGCGGCGGTACGCAGGGTGAGCTGGTCCTGGTCGGTGAGGGCGATGGGCATGGCGGTGCTCCTTCGGGTTGCTTCTGGCTTGTCGGCGACGAGGTCCGTTGGCGACGACAGGAACGCTACGGCTGTTGCCACGGCGTTGGCAAGTAGTTGCCAAAATTAATTGCCAAGCTCGCATGGGCCGAGCGTTGGCGCTAGGCAAGAACTTGTCTAAAGTGAGGCAAGTGAGCTACCCTCCGGACGTCGGACGACGTCAACCGCTACCCGGGAGTTCGGACATGCTCGAACAACCACTCTTCGGCCGCCGACTGAGGCAACTGAGGACCGAACGCGGCCTGACGCTCGCAGCCCTCGCGGGCGAGGGCATGTCCACCGGATACCTGTCCCGGCTGGAATCAGGGGCGCGTCAGCCCACCGAACGGGCCATCACGCACCTGGCCACCCAGCTCGGCATCAGCCCCGCCGCCCTCACCCAGTCCACCGCCACCTCCCTGGCCGAGAGCCTGACCCTGGCCACCGGCCTGAGCCAGGACGAAGGCGGCCAGACCCTCAGCGACGCCCTGAAAACCTCCCGCGGAGAGGACCCCCTGCTGCGCTGGCAGGCCCTTTGGAAGGTCGCCGAATGGCGTCAGTGGCGTCAGGAGTACGCCGAGCAACGCACCTGCCTCGACGAGCTGGCCACGCTCAGCGCGCAGATCGGGCTGCCCGAGCTGCAGTCCAGGGTGCTGGCCGCACTGTCGCGCTGCATGCGCAGCACCGGGGAGATCGCCGGCGCCGTCGATGCCGCAACACACGCCTACGAGCTGGCCGAACGCGAGGCGCTGCCCGTCCGCGTGCGGGCCTCCACACTGCTGGCCCTGGTGTCGGCGCTGGCCGAGGCCGGGCGGCTTCCCGACGCCGCCCGGCATGCCGACGAACTGCTCACGCTGGCGGACCAGATCTCGGGAGCGCTGCGGGCGCAAGCCGTGTGGACCGTGGCCAACATCCGGGTCCGCCAGGGCGACCTCGACACCGGCGCGGAGCTGATGAACCAGGCCATCGACGGCTTCGACGGCCGGGACGACCTGACGCTCTGGATGCGCCTGCGCCTCGGCGCGGCCCGGCTCGACCTCAGGGCCGATCCGCCCAGAACGGAGTCCGCCCGGCGGCGTGTCACCGAAGTCCAGGCCGCGATGCCGTTCGCGGGCGCCCCCGCCATCGAGCAGCAACTGCTGGCCGTGCGCGCCCGGATCGCCGTCCTCGCCGGCGACCTCGACGAGGCCCGCACGGTCCTCGACCGGCTGACCGGCTTCGACGATCTGCTCACCTACCAGGAGCGGATGCGGCTCGACGTCCTGCGCAACCGCGTCCTGCTCCTGGAGGGCGAGCAGGACGCGGCGCTCGCCGGGCTGCGCAAGCTCGCCGAGCAGGCCCAGCAGAGCGGCAACATGGACCTGGCCGCGGACATCTGGCGACTCGTCGCCGAATCCCTGACCCAGTAGGACGCTGTTCCAGCCCGGGGGGCGGCACGCTGCTCGATTGGAAGATCGACCCGACGTACCGGGGTCAGCTGGAGGCCAGGGCCACTGTGGGAGGCAGGTGGGAGGCCCTGATCGCCGAGCAGATCCCGGCGATCGCGCCGACGGCCGGTGTGGCGGCGAAGGCGCCGGCCGGCACCCACGCGGGCACCGTGGGCGGCCAGCCCTGCCACAGCGCGTACCCGGCGGTCACCAGCCCGCCGAGCGCAGCCCCCGCCACTCCGCCGAGCGCCGACAGCAGCAGCGACTCTGTCAGGCACTGGATTCTGATCTGCCCGCGTGTGGCGCCCAGCGCGCGACGCAGCCCGATCTCCTTGCGGAGCTCCAGCACCGAGATCACCATCGTGTTGGCCACGCCCACGCCGCCGACGAGCAGCGCGACTGCGCCGAGTCCGAGCAGCAGGGTGGTGAAGGTGCCCGCAGCGGCCGCGCGGGCGGCCAGCGCGTCCGACGGGCGGGAGACCGCGAGGTCGTGCGGTCGCTCCGGGCTGACCGTCCGCGCGAGCATGCCTGCGACCTGCTCCACCGATTCCTCGCTCGACCGCTCGTACACGGTGGTGGGGTGACCGTCGAAGCCGAGCCGCGACGGCGATCCGTCCGAGATCGAGCTGTACGAGCATGCTTCAGATCCACAAGTCCGACTGATCAACCGGGCAGTCCGATCGCGAGTTGGCCAGCATTTCCGGCACCTTGGACGCCTACAAGAGCGGACGAAGAACGCGTGACGCCGGAGCATGCTCCGGGATGTACGCGGGATGGACCGACATTGCAGGGCCGAGGGACAACGTCGACCCTTGTATCTTCCATCAGCAGTAAGTGCAGCTCAGAGGTCCTTCGGGCCTCTTCTGCATTTCTGGAGGAGACGAGGGCTGCTTCGCTCCTGTCAGCTTCCACGACAATCATCACGTGATCGATCACTACCGCAATCTTTTCAGCCAACAGCAGTACTTTGAGGAGGCCCTCTGCTGGACCGTCGTGCAATCTCGCGATGAAGAGATCACAGTGGACGATCTCCTGTGGCGGCTGAACGGGGGCCGTGATCCCGAGAAACGCATCATGGAGTACCCCACAGAGGAGGCAGGAGAGGAGGACATGCCCGTGCTCTTCGTCTACCAGGGCGAAGGAGCCTGGGGTTTCCTGGAGTTCTCCCATGGCTTCGCCACGCCCGATCACATCCTCACTGAACTCAGCAAAAAGTCACGCGTGTGGATGACGACCTGGCACTTCAACGGGGGATACACGATTCTCTACGCGGCCGACGGCAAGATCAGGGCATGGATGCGCGACTTCATCTTCGCCGAGCACGCCGTCCAAAAGGGTGATCCGGGCATCCTGGCCGAGTTCCGCGCCATGCTCGACAACCTCGACCCCGAGGACTATCGAGGCAAGCGCAGCGCGGCGTTCGCCTTCATCGAGGCGTCCACTGGCATGGGCATCGAAAGCGAGTGGCTGGATGTGGAAGAGGCGCCCGTCATCGTTCTCGACAACTGGAACGAGGCCTGAAAGGCAGGCTCGACTCCAGCGCTGGTGAGCGTTGAGCCCACGCCTCCGGTGAGGGTACTTCGGCTCCGGGGTGATCAGGTGGCGAGCAGGTCAAACGACCGCACCAGAACCGCCTTGGCGGCCCTCCGTTCGCTGCAGATAGGCCATGGATCTTGGTATGAGAAAGCAGGTTATGGCCGCCAGCACCCACGCGATCCCCAGACCGATACCCATCCATGAGATCACCAGCGGTGTCAGGAAGGATGCATTCGCTTCCGACGGCTCGACCACCCTCGCGCGCATCCATTTGTCCTGCACCCCCAACTGCATGAGGATGCTGGGAACAAGGACCACAAGCCCGATCCCCATCAACACTCGACTGCATGCCCTTAAAATCATTTGCTCCCCGTTCCGGTCAAGAGTCGCATCAGAGTAAGCGCTCCCCATACGTGGCCGATCGTAGGGCGATTGCGGGGTTGTGTGCACTCCAGGCAGACGAACATGTAGAGCGATCCAGCGTCCTGAACTGTCGAAGAGGCATAAAGGGTGGGCGATGAACGCTTTCGATGTGAGCCCACGATTACCGCTCTCGATGTCGAGTTTCCGGCTCGCAATGGTCAGCAGGTGTGCCATCTCGCGATTCGCGCCGGATCCTGGATCCGTCCACCCAGCCTCCGGCCTTGCTCCCTGGAGCAACTGGTCTCGGCATGAGGCGGCGGTCGGCACGCATCTGCGGGGCTGTGTTCGCGGCCGGCCGGCGCCCTCCCGCCTCCGCAGCCGGCGCGCAGGCGGCCGTCGACGTCGGCCCCCCGCCGAGTGCGGCCAGCTGAAGATCAGCCCGGCCCGTACGGGGACGGTTGGGCTCCGCACCACCTGCGGCATCCGGCGCCCCCTTGGCGCAGCACGGTCCGTACGACCGCAAGCCGGCAACTGGCACGAAATGTGCGATACATCGAAAACATGGACCGGACGGGCAGAGCCGCGCTACCGGGGGCTGCGTATGGAGAATTCGTTGCCGTCCGGGTCGAACATCAGGATCTGGCCGCCATCATCCTCACCGGCACGCGTCGCCCCGAGCGAGAGCAGGCGATCGACCTCCGCCTCCCAGTCGGCGTCGGCGGGCGTCACGAGCTCGAAGCACAATCTGTTCGTGCCCGTCTTCGGCGCCACCGGAGGACCACCCCACGTGATCTTCGTGCCGCCGCTCGGCGACTGGATCGCGGTCTCCTGGTCCTGGTCCCAGACCAGTGGCCACCGCAGCGCCTCGCTCCAGAAGTAGCCGACCTCCTGGGTGCCGTCGCAGGCCAGTGCACCAATGACACCGGTGTCGGCAAGGAACTTGTTGCCCGCCTCGATGACGCAGAACTCGTTGCCCTCCGGGTCGGCGAGCACCACATGTCCCTCTTCCGGGAGTTGGCCCACGTCGATGTGCTTCCCGCCGAGTCTCAGTGCTCTGGCCACCGTCTGCTGCTGATCGTCCGGGGAGGTGCTCGTCAGGTCGAAGTGCGCCCGGTTCTGGCCGATCTTCGGTTCCAGGCTCGGCAGGAAGCGGACGCGGAAGCCGGCAGGGTCGGGCGGCAGGATCGCGACGTCGTCGTCAGGGGCGTCGGCCATCTCCCAGCCCAGAACCCCCGACCAGAACCGCGCCAGGTCCGAGGGACGGATCGCATTGAAGCAGATCGCGAACAATTGACTCGTCATACCTCACGCATCCCCGATTCACCAAGATTGCTACAAGTCGGGCTTCGCTGGCACAGCCTAAAGGGCGTCCACGCGACGCCGCACCTGAGTTTCATGGCAGGCGGTCCGGACGGGGACGCGACCGGTACACCGCTTTTCTCCCCGCCCATGGACGAGTCCTGGGCAACGATCGGCAACCCCAGCGGGTCCTGGATCCACACCTACAATGCTCACCACATCGCCTACTTGCGTCCGTTCCCGGGCCTGACCGCGAGGGAGGACAACGATGAGGAAGCAGACCCTTCCCGCGCTCGCCCTCGCCGCCACGGCGGCCCTGTCCGCCTGCGATGGACCCAGCGGCGGCGCGCCCGCGACACAAGCGGGCCCGAAGCAGGGGCAGGCCCCCGGCTCTGAAGCGAAGGGCTCTTTGGATTTGTCGCTGTTACGCGTGGTCGAGGCCGACTTCGACCCGTACAGAACACCGGAGGAACTCGCCGCGGACCGTCCCGTCGTGGCGGCCGGAACAATCGACGGCTGGCAGCAGGGCCCCGTTCTGAAGACTTATCCCGGCGGTCCTCTGGACCATCGCGTCGTCCTGCGGATGCGTGTCACGGAAGCGCTCAAGGGCGTCAAGGGGCGGAAAACGATCCCTGATGGGCTCGTTTACATAGAGCTCAGCCAGGGTGGTGTGGTCAGCGATCCGAAGATCCCGGTCGAGCAGTGTAAGCCGCGCAGATCTGTCGCAGATTTTGAAGAAGCGCTTCCGGTCGGCACCAGGATGCTCGCGTTCCCGCGCGAGCAACCTGGTCAGGAACTGGAGGTGCACGACCCGGGGGAACCTCTTCCGCCGGGTGCCGAGCTGATGCTCGTGCCTCCGCAGGGGCTGATATTCGAAGATCCGCAGCTGGTCGGCCGGCGATCCGGAGGCACGGCTTTGGTAGGGGGCAAGGAACGGCGGAGCGGCGGAGGCGAGGCCTGGTCCAGCGCCAGGGACATGGGTGAGTTGGCCGCCCGCCTGAAGCAGCACGGGATCACCGAATGACTCAAGGTCTCGTGTTGGACGGAATCGTCGCTCGCTACGGCGACATGCTGAGCCACCTCGACACCATCGCCTACACGGTGACGCTTCCCGATTCCGGTGTCCTGTCCATCAACGACGCCGTAGGCCGACTCGGGGCAGACCTCGCCACCCTCCAAGGCCCCGACGAACTGCCGCGCAGCACCGGCTCCATCAGCCTCTACCAGGTCGGCAACGGCATCGTCACGCTGGACTGGGTCAACCCGGGCGGCGACCGCACGGAGATGACCGAGCGACTCGCCGGCCAGGGGTTCCGGCACTGGTACGTGTCCTTCGACATCGAAGGCAACACCAGCATGTACGTCCGCTACGGCCAGGTCGAAGGCTACCTCCATCACCCGGATCCAGACCCTCCGCCTTTCACGAGATGGGCAGACCACCTGGGTCCCTTGAGCCCGTACATCGACCTTCTCGCGAGCGGCTATGACAGCGAGGACGCGGAGGCGAGGGTGGACATCATTGCGGCCTGCCTCGCCGTGGTGGAACTGGAAAGCGGCGTCCGCCTGGACGAGGCACTGATGGACAGCCCCTGCTCGGCACTGCCGATCCCCCTGTGACACAGCTCGCCGCCATGATCGCCACACCCCGCGGAGTGACGAGGGTGGCGATCACTCCGGTGCCGGCTGATCGCGAGGTTCATGCGGGGTCAGCAGCCACCGGGCGAAACAGTTCTCGTCGTCCAGTTGGGTGTGCCAGTGCACCTTGAATGCGAACATCATGCACGCCGTCGTCATCCGAAGGCCTGGATCGCCGTTCGTCCACAGCTGGCCCAGATGCACCCACGGTTCTCGCATCGGCCCATTGTGGATGCAGGTTCAGCGAAAACCGCACGAGAGCTCCCAACCGCCGTGAAGGGTGCCAGCTGACATACGTACGGGAAATGATCTAGGCTGGGCGTCCTTTTGCTGCGATCACATGGCGGCTGTCTTGCTTCCGTTATCGGCGATTCCCCCGCGCTGGGGAGTGCCCCTTTTGACCTTGGCGGCTCTGGCGGCTCCCGCTTCGCGTACCTTGCAGTGGCGCCTTTCTGGCGGGCCGACCTACTCGGCGCACGGCTATGCCTGCCCCTTGAGCGCAGAGCCGTGGAAACCCGGCAAGTTCGATTGGCTGATCGAGATCAACTGGGGGACCATCTCCGCGGAGTTGTCCGGCTGGCCCACCGGCGTGATGGCGCTGGGGCTGTGTGCGACTCTCGCCCTTCGTGGCGGGTGGGGGGCATTCGCCGCATGGGTGACGGTGGCGCTGTTCGTGGTCTTCGCCGGGGTGTTCAGCCTTCCCTACGCCGTTCGGGTCATCTTGGACGATTGCCGGGAAACGCTTGAGTTCGGCGGCTGGGACATCGTCGGGTTCGGGCCGATGCTGCACTATTCGGCGGGCGCGGTGCTGGTCACGTTCTTGGCGCTGGCCCGGCGTGCGGAGACGGGCGGCGGCGTCCCGGGTTCCTGATCGGGAGATCGGCGTCCGCTACGTCGAGGAGGCGCGCAGTCGGTCTCCCATGCGTAATCCGCGGACGTGACCGGTTTCTCCCCCTGGGTGATCACGGGAAGTGTGGCACGTGGATCTGACGTCTCCGCGGGGATCACCGGCGAGCGGTGCGCCGCACGTCGTGGTGCGGTTGACCGTCGTGAAGACCCGAGGAGGGGGACGGGCGCCGGGTGGCCGTCGCCGAAGTCCTCGGCGCGGTCAACCTGCCATGAGGTGATCGGTCGAACCCGTGAGGGCCGGTCGGGCGTAGTGGGCGCGGGACAGGTGTACGCCGGTGGCGCGGGAGGCGAGGGCCAGAGCACCGGGGATGGGGTCTTCGTGGTATCCGTCCCCGTCGTCGTACAGGCCCAGTTCGCGGACATCCGCGAGCAGCCGGTCGGGATCGTCGCCCTCCCGGTAGCGGTAGCCGTACAGGCCGAACGTGGTGATCAGACGGTCGTTCACCCTGTAGGTGAAGTCCGAGTCCTCGACATTGGCGAACACCATGGCCACGGCCGTGCCCAATGACAACGGCTCGGCCAGGTTGCTGACGTACTTGGTGGCCCATCCCGTGTCGGCGAGGACGGTTCCGCCCCGAGCGGCGTAGGCGGCGACGTTGAAGTCGCCATCACTCGGGCCGGAATCCGCTACGACAACCGATGACAGTGATTCGCAAGGACGTCACGGTGCAATATGGGTCATCTCGTCGGGCTCAAACGGAGTGTCGGTGCAGGGAAATATGAAGTGTCCGGACTGCGGGGTGATGTTGTCCGGGGCCGGGCTTCAGGAGCCGGTTTCCAGCTGCCCGGGGTGTGCGCTGCCTCTGCAGGGCCTCGTCGCGCATGAGCTCTGGCAGGTGGATCAGGCTCTCGCCAGCTTGGGGGACCAGCTCGCCGGGCTGCAGGCCCGCCGTACGGAACTGCTCGGAACCTTGCGTGCGGAAGCGGCGAGCGCCGGTGCGGCGGGTCCCCCAGAGGCGGGCGCGTTGCCGCCGTATCCGGGGGTGGCGGCCGGATCCGGGGGTGCGGGCCCCGGCGCGGCGAGGCCGGAGGTCTCCGCGGGTACCGCGAAGAATGTCCTGCTCATCCTCGGTGGCCTGCTGCTGACGGTGGCGGCGGCGGTGTTCACCGTGGTGAGCTGGGGCCAGCTGGGCATAGGCGGGCGCGCAGCCGTGCTGGCCGCGTTCACCGCGCTGGTGATGCTGGCGCCGGTCGTGCTGATCCGGCGCAGGCTCACCGCGACGGCCGAGACCATGGCCGGGTTCGCGGTCGCGTTGCTGCTGCTCGACGGCTACGCGGCCAGGCGGGTGGGACTCCTCGGGGTGGACTCCCTCGACGCGTTGCAGTACACGGCGGGCGTGTTCGGGCTCACCGCGCTGATCCTGGTGGCCTATGCCCGGATCACCCGACTTCGCGGGCCTGCTCCCGTCGCCGTCGTGCTGGCGCAGCCGGTCCTGGCGCTGCTGGTCGGAGACTGGCCGGTGACCTGGCTGGTGGCCGCGCTGGTGACGACGGCGGCGCTGGACGTCGCCCTGGTCCGCCGCGGCCGGGGAGCGGTGCGGGTGACGGCCGCCTCGACCGGCAGCGCGGTCGCGGTCCTCGCCCTGCTGAGCGGCGTGCCGTACGCGCTGGGATCGCCTTCCGTCGGTCAGGCGCTGGTCAGGTCGGTGCCGCTGGTCGCCTTGGTGCTGCTCGGCGGGTGGGTGACCTGGCTGCTGGCCAGGCGGGGCGACGCCGGGAGGGAGATCTGGGGCTCCGCGGTCGCCGTCGGGACCGCGCTCACGCTGATCGCCGTGCCGGCGGCGCTGGCGCAACCGATGCTGGACGGTCCGGGCACGGACTGGCGTCCCCTGGCCTACCTCGTCCCGGCGCTCGGGGTGGTGCTCGCCGCCTGCCGGTTGCCCTGGCGGCGGGTACGGGCGGCGGTCATGGGCACCGGCGGGCTGGTGGCGCTGCTGACCACGCTGACAGTGCTGCCCCAGCTGGTGGTCACTCTGGCGGCGCCGTTCGCCTGGCTGGACGTCCTCTGGACGGGCGCCTGGAACGGGCGGGAGTGGCCGCCGTTCGAGATGGCGTCGCCGGTGGACGTGGTGGTCCTGACCATACCGGCGGCCGCCCTCCTCGCGGCGGCCGGGCGCGGCACTGGTGGGTGGTTGGTCAAGGTGGCGGCGGCCGGGGCGTTGGTGGCCGGGGCGCTCGCGATCGCGGTCGCCCCCCAAGCCTTCGGGATGCCCTACCCGGTCGCGACGGCGGTGCAGGCGGCGTCGGCCGTCGCACTCGCGGTGGCCGCCACCCGCGGCCGGACGCCCTGGTGGGCGGTGGCCTGCGCGCTCGTCGCCGCTCCCGTCTCGGTACGGGCGGCGGCGTACGCGTTCGGCAGCGAGCCCGCGACGCTGATCGTGCTGCCGATCCTGGCGGCGGCGGCCGCCGCGATGGCGCTGTCGGCCAGGCCGAAGGAGCTCCGGCTCTGGGGAGCCGGCTTCGCCGCCCTGTTCCTAGGCCTGGAGGCGGTGGCGGCGGGGCTCTCGCTGGGCGTGCGCCTGCTGGTCGCGGGGAGCATGGGGTTCGCCGTGGCGGGGGTGCTGGTGCTGCTCATGTCGCTGTGGACGGGCCCGGCCGGCCGGAGCGGCGGGACCGGTCTCAGGTACGCCGGCGCCGTCCTGCTGCTGCTGGCGTCGTGGCTGCGGCTGGGGGCGGATGAGGTCACCGTCGTCGAGGCGTACACCGTGCCGTGCTCGCTGGTGCTGCTGGGATCCGGCTGGTGGCGGCGGCGCGGCGCGGCGGTCACGTCGTGGGCCGCCTACGGGGCGGGTCTCTCCTTCACGATGCTGCCCAGCCTGGTGGCGGTGTACTCGGACGCCGAATGGCGGCGGTCGCTGGCGCTCGGCGTGCTGGCGCTGGCGGTGCTGCTCGCCGGGGTCCGGTCCAAGCTCCAGGCGCCCACGTCGATCGGCGCGGTCGTGGTCGCCGGGGTCGTGGTGCGGGAACTGGCCCCGTACGTGTCGGAGCTGTTCCTCGCGGTGCCGCGCTGGGTGCCGATCGCCGTGGGCGGCCTGCTGCTCGTGGTGGTCGGGGCGACGTACGAGGCCCGCATGCGCGACCTGCGCCGGCTGCGCGACACCCTCGCGACGATGGGCTGAGGCCGCAGGGCGGCGGGGCTGTCCGCGTCCTGCCGGATGTCAGCGGCCATGTCAGGGCGGTGACGGCGCGGTATCAGAGCGGCCCGCGATGGTTGACCCATGAACGGTTCAGCGATGCGGCCCCAGGGCCGCGAAGCGGGCCAAGTGCCCGTCCCTCCAGGGGCGGGCGTCGGAGACCACCACTCGCAGGAGAGCATCATGCAGTTCACCACCCCCGCCCCCGTCCGCGTCGTCCTCGACATCCCCGCCGGACGCGTGCAGTTCGTGGCGGACGACCGGAGCGACACCACGGTCGAGGTCCGGCCCGCCAACGCCTCGAAGAGCCGCGACGTGCAGGCGGCGGAGCAGACCACGGTCGACTACGCCGACGGCGTCCTGCGGATCGCGACCACGGCGAAGACCCAGATCCTCGGCCCGTCCGGGTCGATCGAGGTGACGGTCCAGCTGCCCGCCGGCTCCCGCGTCGAGGCCAAGGCGGCCAGCGCCGAGCTGCGGACCACCGGACGCCTCGGCGACGTCGCCTTCGAAGGCGCGTACAGCCGGATCGAGATCGAGGAGGCCGCGAGCCTCCGCCTCACGGCGGTCGACGGCGACGTCGAGGTCGGCCGGCTGGGCGGGCCCGCGGAGATCAGCACCGCACGCGGGGACATCCGGATCGCCGAGGCCGCGGGCGGCAAGGTCGTGCTCAGCACCCAGTCCGGCGACATCTCGATCACCGCCGCCACCGGCGTCTCGGCGGCCCTGGACGCCGGCACCAGCCACGGCCGCGTCACCAACGCACTCAAGAACGACGGCACCGTCGAGCTCGACATCCACGCCACCACCTCCAACGGCGACATCACCGCCCGCAGCCTGTGACCCCCGGCTTCCGACGAGAGGGCGGGCCAACCCGCCGGAACCGCCCTCAGGAAGAAGCCGCAGGTCAGAGCGCTCATCCGGCGGGACTGTGAAACTGTCGGCCAAGCCCGCGCGAGCTCGGGACCTTGCGCAGGCCGCCGGTTCCAACAGCAGGTCAGAGGCCCTTCGGGGCCTCTTCTGCGTTGCGGGGAAGGCCGGGCTCAGGAGTCGCGTCGCAGCGAGGACAGGCCCCACAGTTCGGCGATCCGTCCGTCGCGCACCCGCAACATCTCCAGCATGGTCGGTGGCTCCCGGTCGGGAATGCCGTGCACGCTCGTGCGGACGGCGACCGTGTCCCCCTCGACGATCAGGTCCTCGACGACCACCTGGACCTCGGGGAACGCCTCGTGGAACCGTCGCCACGCCTGGGAGACGCTGTCGGGGCCGGTCGTGCCCAGGGGGTGGCTGTGGAAGTCCGCCGCGAAGATCTCCGTCGTGGCGGCGTGGTCGCGGGCGTTGAAGGCGGCGTACATGCGGTGGGCCGCGGCCCGTGCGTCCTCGGTCATCGGCTCTCCCGTTCGGTCATGTTCGCGCGGACGCGGCGCAGGGCGTCCAGGACGAGGTCCCGCTGGTGCGGCGGGACGCCGTCGAGGAGCCGCTCCTGGTACGCCTGGTGCGAGCGGTCGAGGTCGGCCGCGCATCGTTCGCCGGCGGGGGTGAGCGCGGACAGCGTGTAGCGGTTGTCCGCCGGGTCCAGGCGGCGGCTGACCAGCCCTTCGGCCTCGAATTGACAAGCTCAAGAGTCAGCGGAAGATCGTATGGCACACGCGCGCCCGCAACCCCTCGAACCTGGCGCACGGCGAGTGGTGGTGCCTCCGCCTCTTCGCGTGCTGCGGCTTCCTCGCCGTGTGCTTCGCCGTGTGTTTCGCTGTGTGTTTCGCCGCCGTCTTCGGCCGTGTGACGACCGGGTGGGCCGGTTGGGCGGCCGGTGGCCGGGAAGGCGCGGACGGAGCCGCCTGCGGGACGGCCGCCCTCGCGACGCCCGCCGGCCCGCGCCCCTGAGCTTCCTCCTGCAGCCCACGGCTGACCGTGAATCCGACGAACACGCCCGTCCCGAGCGAGAGGGCGACCGCGATGACGACGAAGACGTGGCCGAAACGCCTCCGAGGGGCGAGCGGCGATCCCCGGAAGAGCGCGGACGGCGGAAGGACGCCCTTGCCGCGCGCCGCGGACCGGGATGGGGCCGGACGGATGAACACGGAAGATGGCAGGTCGTTCATGGTCGCCTCCGAGATCACGCTCAGACGGTTGCCGTCTGGCCCGTATGACGCTCGACGCAAGCACTCCGGTTCGGGAGTTGGCGGATCCTTGGGCAGGTCGGGCCCAGGTCCTGACGCTTCCGCTCGCCTGAGCCCGTGGGCAGGCGAGGCTAAACACGCCCTGATGGGTCGGCTTGGATTCGCGCCCACACACCAACTCCCTGTCCCGTTTTTCGCCAATTGGGTGCTTTGTCGGTTTTCCGGGTAGGTCAAGCCGCGGCGAGCAGGCGTCGGCGTGTTCGGGGTCTGTCCGCGCGCACTGGACCGCGCACTGGACTCCGGTGCGGGTCGAGATGGTGAGCGAGCGGAAGGAGAGCTGACCATGTCGAGCAGATTGCAGATGGCCTTTGCCGTACTCGCCGGGTACTACCTCGGCAGGCGCCACAAGTTGCGCACGGCCGCGGCACTGGCGGCGGCCGGGCTGGCGGGACGCGCCAGCTGCGGCCAGGGTGGGGCTGGTGGCCTGCTGGCGCAGGGCGTCAAGACCCTCGGCTCCAATCCCGAGATTCAGCGGATGACCGGCCGCCTTCGCGGCGAACTCATGGAAGTCGGCAAGGCGGCGGTGATCTCCGCGGCCACCAAGCAGATCGACTCCCTGACCCACAAGCTCCAGGAGCGTGGGGAGAAGTCCGGGACCGCGCAGGAAGAAGAAGCCGAGCCGCAGCCCACGAAGCGGCAGGCGCCCAGGGACGAGGAAGCCGACTACGGCGAGGAGGAGTACGACGAAAACGATCGCTACCAGGAGGACGAGGACGAAGAGGAACCCGAGGCGCCGGAGCAGGCCAGACGCAGGCCCGAGGGTCAAGAGGGTCATGAGGGTCACAGAGGGCAGCGGCGGACACGTCCTGTCCGGCGGGTCGGCCAGTCACGGAGGTGAGTGCGGTGGCTGATGCAGCGAAGAGGACGGCGACCGGAAGCGGCGGGGAAGCCCTGGGCAAGGCCGCCGGAACGGCCCGTCGAGCCGGTCAGGCCGCGACGGGCACGGTCGAGGACGTCACCGGCAAGGCAGGGGACGTCACCGGAAAGGCAGGGGACGTCGCGGGGAAGGCCGGGGAGGCCGGCCAGGGCATCGCCGACAACCTGCCGATGGACCGGCTCGTGCAGTCCGCGCAGGGACTCCTGCAGGCGGCGGGCACGCGCGTGTTGTCCTCCGCCGGGGACAAGCTCGACGGACTGACCGGCCGGCTCACCGATTACGTCGAACACGGCGGAAAGGGCTTGATGAGCGCGGTCACGGGCTCGGACAAGCCCGGCTTCATGAGCGGAGCGCTGAAAGGCGGTCTCACAGGAGGTCTGAAGGGAGGCATCAAGGGAGGCCTCAAGGGAGGACTCAAAGGCATCTGGCAGAAGATCACCGGCCGTGGCGGCGGGAAAGCCGGCCACGCGAAGATCACCAACATCGTCGAGTCGATCGACGTCGGTGCGCCCCGGCGCCTGGTGTACGACCAGTGGACCCAGTTCCAGGACTTCCCGACCTTCATGAAGAAGGTCGAGACCATCAACCAGGAGTCCGACGAGGAGGTGTCCTGGAAGGCCCAGGTCTTCTGGTCGCACCGGACCTGGAAGGCGCACATCATCGAGCAGATCCCCGACCAGCGGATCATCTGGCGGTCCGAGGGAGCGAAGGGGTATGTCGACGGAGCGGTGACCTTCCATGAGGTCTCGCCTGACCTGACCCGGGTCCTGGTCGTGCTGGAGTACCACCCGCAGGGCCTGTTCGAGCGCACCGGCAACCTGTGGCGCGCCCAGGGCCGGCGCGTACGCCTGGAGCTCAAGCACTTCAGACGGCACGTGATGGCGCACCTGCTGCTGAAGCCCGACGAGCTGGAGGGCTGGCGCGGCGAGATCCGCGACAGTCAGGTCGTCAAGGATCACGAGACCGCCGTCCAGGAGGAGCGGGAGCAGCAGGAAGCCGAGGAGCAGCAGCCCGAGGAGGGCGAGCGGGCGGAAGCCGAAGAGCCCGAGGAGGGCGAGCGGGCGGAAGCCGAAGAGCCCGAGGAGGAGTACGAGGAGGAGCCCGAGGAGGAGGAAGAGGAAGAAGAGGAGGAAGAGGAGGAGCCCGAGGAAGAAGAAGGGGAGTTCGAGGAGGAAGAGGGAGAGTTCGAGGAGCCCGAAGAGGAAGAAGAAGAGGAAGAGGAGCGTCCCGCGGCTCCGGCCGTGGCGCGGCGTCGCGCCGGAGCGCCCACCCGCCGGTCCGCCGAGCAGGATCGCCCGGTACGCCGGCGCCGGATCCGAGCCGAGTAGCCACTCGTCAGGGCCTGTCGCCGAGGGCCCGGCCACCCAGAACCAGGGGGAACGACATGACCGTTCAGCCTGCCGGTCGCGGTACACCGGCCAGCAGCGGCACCGCGGGGACAAGTCTGGCGGACGTCATCGACACCATCCTCGACAAGGGCCTCGTCATCGACGCCTTCGTCCGGGTCTCGCTCGTCGGCATCGAGGTGCTGACGATCGACACCCGGATCGTCGTGGCCAGCGTGGACACCTACCTGCGCTTCGCGGAGGCGGCCAACCGCCTCGACCTGTCGGCCACCGAGAAGGGTCTGCCGGAGGTCGTCGAGGGCGTGACGGCGGCCAGGGCCGTCGGCCAGGCGAGCCAGCCTGACGCCGGGGAGCTGGAGGCCGCCTCCGACGAGCCCGACGAGTTGCAGGAGCTCACGGGTGAGGTCGTGGACCGCGAGGAAGAGCCGCGCCGGGCACGTCGTAGAGAGGATGACTGAGATGTCGCCACACAGAGAGGCCGCGGAGGCCGCCGGGTCCGAGGACAGGGCGCAGGCGAGCATGAACGGCTACGCGTCCTACGTGTACGGGATCGTACCGATGGACGTCGAGGTGGAGCCCGGGACCAAGGGGGTGGGGGATCCCGGCGGGGACGTGCGGCTGGTGCCGTTCGGCCAGGTCGCCGCTCTGGTGAGCGACGTCGAGCCGGACCGCCCGCTCGGCCGCCCGCGCGACCTTCAGGCGCACCAGCGGCTGCTCGACCAGACCGCGGCGGAGGTGCCGGTGCTGCCGTTCCGCTTCGGGGCGGTGCTGACGAACTCCGAGGCCGTGCTGGAGGAGCTGCTGAAGCCTTACCACGACCAGTTCGCCGACGCCCTTCAGGAGGTGGAGGGCCGGACGCAGTACGTCGTCAACGGCCGGTACGACGAGCGGGCGATCCTGACCGAGATCCTGCGCGAGAACGGCGAGGCCGAGAGCCTCCGGCAGCAGATCACCGGCCGCTCGGAGGACGCGACGCGCAACGAGCGCATGCGGCTCGGCGAGATCATCGAGGGCACGATCGCGGACAAGCGCGAGGCCGACACCGCGACGGTGGTGGACGAGCTCTCCGACGTCTGCGAACAGCTGGCCGTGCGCGAGCCCTCCCACGAACGGGACGCCGCGCACGTGGCCGCGCTGGTGGCGAACGACCGGCGGGCCGAGTTCGAACAGGCCGTGGACGAGCTGGCCCGCCGCTGGTCGGGACGCGTCGAGCTGCGGCTGCTGGGCCCGATGGCGCCGTACGACTTCGTCGGCACGAGCTGACCGTACGGCTTCGTCGGCACGAGCTGACCGCGCCGGCACGGACGCGGGCACCCGGGAGGAGTGAACATCCTTGGGACTGGGGACGTTGCTTTTTGGCTGGCCACTCATGCCGCTCTACGCGGTCGTCAAGCTCGGCGAGCTCATGCGCGACCAGGTCGAGCGCGAGCTGCACGACCCGGCCGTGGTCCGGCGCCGTCTGGAGGCGGTGGAGCAGGCCAGGGCCGACGGCCGGATCTCCGCGGAGGAGGAGGACCGGGCGGTGGAGGAGATCTTGCGGGGGATGGTCGGCTGGTGAGGCGCTAGCGGGGGGCCGCACCAGGGGAGTACGGGGGTGATGTGGTGCCTGCCAGGCAGGAGACCGAGCACAAGCGCGTGCCGGGGACGACAGGGCATGCGGAAACCGGCGGCGAGGGGCCGCCTCGCACGCGTGCGGCGGACATGCCGGCCGCCGAGGTGGCCGGGGTCGGGTTGCGGATGATGACCGAGCTGACCGGCAAGGAGGCCGAGAGCGTCACGCGGGTCGAGCCGGCCGAGGACGGATGGCTGGTCGGCGTGGAGATCGTGGAGGACCGCCGGATCCCGTCCTCCGGTGACACCCTGGCCCTGTACGAGCTCGAACTCGACATGTCGGGCGGCCTCCTGTCCTACCGACGGGTGCGCCGGTACAAGCGCGGCAGCGGCGACCTCGCCGAGGGCTCGCGGTGAGCGCCAACGTGCGGTCGAGCCCGTACATGCCCGGGGCGTCGTACCAGCCGGCCTCCGGCGGCCGCGAGTCGGCCAACCTCGGCGACATCCTGGAACGGGTGCTCGACCGGGGCGTGGTGATCGCCGGCGACATCCAGGTGAACCTGCTCGACATCGAGCTGCTGACGATCAAGCTGCGCCTGCTCATCGCCTCGGTCGACACGGCCCGCGAGATGGGCATCGACTGGTGGGAGCACGACCCGTGGCTCACCGGCGACACCCAGGAGCTGGCGAAGGAGAACCGCAAGCTGCGCCGCCGTCTCGCGGCCCTTGAGGAGATGGTGTCCGCCCGGGTGGTGGAAGGCGGCGCCGCGACCGGGCACGCGCCCGGCCACGTGCCTGAGGCGGTCGAGCGTGGCCACTGACCAGGGCGTCTACCTTTACGCGGTCACCCGCGACGAGGGCGAGGGGCCTGACGGCCTGGCGGGGGTGGCGGGCGCGCCCGTGCGCTGTCTCGCGCACCGGGGTCTGGCCGCGTTCCTCAGCACGGTCTCGCTGGCGGAGTTCGGCGAGGAGGCGCTGCGCCGCTCGATGGAGGACCTCGCCTGGCTGGAGGAGACCGCGCGCGCCCACCACCGGGTGGTGGAGGCCGTCGCCGCTCTCAGGCCCACGGCGCCGGTGCGGCTGGTCACCGTCTACACGGGAGAGGCGCAGGTCCGGGAGCTGCTCGACGAGCGGCACGAACAGTTCGACGCGGTGCTGGCGCGGGTGGCCGGCCGGCGGGAGTGGGGCGTCAAGGCGTACGCCGTTCCCGGCGGCGCGGAGCCCGCGGCCGACCCACAAGGCGCGACTCAGGGCGCGACGCAGGGCGCGACGCCGGGCGCGACGCCGGGAGCGGCCTACCTGAACCGCCGCCGGGCCGCCCTGCGCAGCCGGGAGGCCGACTGGCGCCGGGCCGCCGAGCACGCCCGGGCCGTGCACGAGGCGCTGATGGACGTCGCCGTCGTCGGCAGATGCCACCGGGCCCAGGACCCGCAGCTGTCCGGACGGCGGGAGCAGATGGTCCTCAACGGCGCCTACCTGGTGGACGACGCACGCGCCGCCGAGTTCGCGCGGGTGATCGAGGACGTCGCCGATCGAGGGGTCACCGTGGAGCTCGTCGGCCCGTGGGCGCCCTACTCCTTCGCCGCCCTCGACCAGGACGGTGAGGCGGCCCGCGGTGACGCCTCCTGAGCCGAGAGGAGCCCGGCTCGCAGCCCAGGGCCGCCTGCCCGACCAGCGGGTGGCGCTCGTCGACCTGCTCGACCGCCTGCTGGCGGGCGGGGCGGTGGTGACCGGCGACCTCGTGCTGTCCATCTCCGGCATCGACCTGGTACGCATCTCGCTGCGGGCCCTGCTGGTCAGCGTGCGCGAGGGCGACGCGGTCGAAGGAGGGATGCGACATGACGAGCCAGACTGACGGGCGGGTGGCCAGACCCGGCGAGTGGCGGCTGGAGACGGACGCCGACTCGGTGCAGCACGACCTGAGCCGTCTGGTGCTGACGCTGGTCGAGCTGATCCGCCAGCTGGTGGAACGCCAGTGCGTCCGGCGGATGGACAACGGCGACCTGACCGGGGAGCAGCTGGAGGCGGTGGGGCTGACCCTCATGCGGCTGGAGGAGGCCATGGCCGAGTTGTGCGACCGGTTCGGGCTGACGCCCGCCGACCTCAACCTCGACCTCGGCCCCCTCGGCACCCTGCTCCCGACGGACTGACCGCCTCGGGCTTCGTGGGCACTCCGCGCACCCGGCGGACTGACCGTCCGCTCACGCGGCCGAGCGCATCGTGAGCCGGGCGGGCAGGACGGTGGCCGCCAGGGCCAGCACGGCCGCCGCCCCGACCACCGCCGCGTACGTCCCCACCGGCACGTACGGCACCGCGGACCCGGTCATCCCCGCCCCGAACGCGGCCAGCGTCACCAGCGCGGCCCCGGTGCCGAGCACGACGGCGGTGACCACCGCGCCCAGCGTCTCCAGCCGCAGCATGAGCAGCACCTGCCGCCGCGTCGTGCCGGCCAGGCGCAGCGCGCGCATCTCGCCCGAGCGGGCCGAGGTGGCCATGGCCAGCGTGTTCACCACGGCGATCGCGGTGAAGGCGATGATCAGGCCCAGCGCCACGAACGTGGCCTGCGGATTCGACGCGCTCACCTCGGCGGCCCGCGCCCGGTCCAGCACCGACGCCCCGGGCAGCGCCCCGGCCAGGGCGTCCACGGTCAGCGCGGGCGCCTTGACCAGCAGGGACGCCGCGGGCTCGTCCACGTGGCCTGCCACCAGGTCGTACGGCAACGTCAGGTCGCCGAAGCCCAGCCCGCGGGTGTACACCGCGCTGACCGTCACCGTCGCGGGGGTGCCGTCGCCCAGCGTCAGCTTCAGCGGGTCGCCCACCCAGACGCCCAGCCGCTCGGCGGCGGTCGAGCTGACGGCCACGTCCTTCATCGAGCCGGCGACGATGCCCAGGTCCATCGTGCGGTCGTCGTAGGTGACCGCCTGCGCGCCGTACTTGTCCAGGCCGGACCGGACGGTCGTGCGCAGCACCCGGGTGACGGCCTCGACGCCGGGAACCCTGGCCGCCTCGGCGGCGGAGACGCCGGTCACGACGTACTCGGCGCGGGTGCCCGCGTCGGCCTGCTCCTGCGCGGCGTGGCCCATCGTGGTCTGGACGAAGAGGATCGTGCAGGTCATCGCGATCATCAGGGTCAGCGGGGACAACACCGAGGCCAGCGACCCCGAGTTGGCGCGCAGGTTGCGCGCGGCCAGGAAGCCGCCCACGCGGGAGGCCCGCAGCGGGACCGACAACACCGCCGCGGCCACCCGTGCGACCAGCGGGCCGAGCAGCGTCAGCGCGATCGTCCAGACCAGCGCGGTCAGCATCGTCACGGGCGTGGCCGCCGCCTCGGTGCGCAGGCTCGACAGGACCACCGTCAGCGTCACCGCGCCGGCCAGGGCCAGCGGCCCGGCCACCAGCCGCCACCGGGCCACCCTGCCGCTGTCCAGGACCGCCTCGCCCAGGGCCTCCACCGGCCGGATCCTGGTCAGCCGGCGGGCCGACACGCGGGCCGCGACCCAGGCGGCGCCGACCGTGGCCAGCAGCGCGGCCAGCGGCGGGAACGGGCTGACCACCAGGCCGAGGTTGGCGGGGACCGTCCCGAGCGAGACGAACTGGGCGCGCAGCCAGAACCCGACCCCGATGCCCGCCGCCGCGCCCAGCACCCCGGCCGCCCCGGCGACCAGCAGCGCCTCGCCGCCCACCAGCTTGCGCACCTGCCGGGGAGTGGCCGCCACGGCGCGCAGCAGGGCCAGCTCGCGCTGCCGCTGCTGGATGGACAGCGCGAACGTGCCCATCACGACCAGGATCGCGACCAGCAGCGACGTGCCGGCCAGCGCGCCGCCCATGCTGATCAGCTTGACCCGCGCCTGCTCGGCGTCCAGGAACTCCAGCCTGCCGCGCTCGTCGCCCGTGTAGACCACCGCGCCCTCGGGCGCCCGGTCCAGGCCGGGGAACACGCCGACCGCGCTGACCCTGCCGGGGTGACCGGCCAGGCGGCGGGCCTCGGCGGTGCTGAA